>CAYVVX010000479.1:0-4804 GCA_964455315.1 uncultured Planctomycetales bacterium
TTTTCTGTTGGTGAACGCCGCCGCCCGATCGCAGGGCGGAACCCGGGTTCCGAGGCAGTCGGTGGGGAGGTCAGGGAGCGCAGGTAGGATCGGCCGGCATGTTCGCCCCGCGCAGGCAGCCCAGCAGGATGGCCCGGTCGAGGCTGTCGACGTCGGTGTCGCCGTCCAGCAGCGCTCCCGCACAGCTCGGATCGGCCTGGGCGACGCCGCTGCCGCTCAGGCAGGATTGCAGCCGGCCGAAGTCCACCTGGTCCACGTCCCCGTCGAAATCCACGTCCCCGGGTGAGGGCTTCGCGTAGTGGATCAGAATCGTCGCCGGAGCGGATGCGCCCATGCTGTTGGAGGCGGTAAACGTGATCCGGTCGACCCCGCGGGCATTGGCCTGAGGCCGCAGCAGCCGCGTGCGCCCGCTGCCCTCCAGCGTCGCCTGAACCGGCGGCGCCGTCACGGTGTAACTCAACGACGAACCGACCTCGTCGGTCGCGGGCAGCTCCACCATCAGGGGCTGGTTCGCCGGCACCTTCTTCACGAAACCGAAGGCCTGGGGACGCAGCTTGGCCGGGCCCACCGGCAGCGTACCGCCGTAGTTGATGTCCACGTCCACCGGAGCGCTGATCGCCTCGCGTCCGCCGGAGAACTCCGCCAGCGCTTGCAGCCGCACCGGCCCCGGACCCAGGTCGCGCCCCAGCAGCGCGATGCCGAACCCTGCCGCGCTGCCCGAGGCGACTGCACGACCGTTGCTCAGCAGGGTGATGCGCTCCGGCTGTTCACCACCGGCCGCCAGGTCGATGGCAAAGCTCGTGCTCATGTCGCCGGAGACGGGGCTGACCGCCAGTGAGGCGCTATGCCCGTGGTTGCTGGTGCTGGCCGACCCGATCCAGCGCCCGGTCGAGGCCACCAGCGTGTTGTCCTTGACCACCACGCGGACCTCGTGCGGACCATCCGGCCACCCGCGGGTATCGGCCTGCAGCAGGGGCACCGCCGAGGTGGCCACCAGTCGGCCGTCGATGAACAGGCTGTACTCGGAGACCTGGGCTCCCGGAGCCAGGCCGGACACAACCGGAACCAGGGAAAGCAGGCCGCTCACCGGACCGGCGGGCAGGGTGTTGACGACCACCGTGGGAAGATACGCGAACGGGCGGGTCAATGGATCGCCGTAGGTCAGCAGTTGAAAAGGGACGAAACCGACACTTCTGAACACCGCCTCGCCGAGCGAGAGTCCCTGCTGGTAATAGACATGCATGCGGGCATGGGGAAACTTGCCGGGATAGTTGCAGGGCTCCTGCACCGTGCCGGCGCTGCCGCTGGCCCCGTTGGCGATCCAGCGCGAGACCTTGGTCTGGCTGGAATTGTCGAACACTGCCGCGTAGCTGGTCATGTGGTCACAGAAGGCACCCGGGCGAATGGTGATGTCCGCGGTGTCGATGGGCACCCAGTCCTTGCCGGTCATGATGCCCAGCACGTCGTGCCGGCCGTCGGGAAGCACCGCCTCCAGCATCTCGGCCTGCCCGCCGTTCGCGTTGATGGTCATGGCCGTTTCGAGGAAGGCGAAATCCCGCGGCTGGCTGCGCAGCGTGTCGGTGGTCTTCATGTAGTAGAAGGTGCCCTCCGGACGGGTCCCGTCGACCGCCACGCTCCGGTCGATCATGGCGAGGATCTCATCGACGGTGTTGCCGGTGCTGCCGGTCACCCCGAGCATCGCACCGATGAAGTACCGCCGGGACAGCGGCAGGGTCGAGGGCTGTCCGGCCAGCCACGAAGTGTTGCTGTCGAAGGCCACCGCGATGGGGTCCATCCCGAAGTACTGGTTGCCCAGCGAATAGGTCGTGCCGCCAAGCACGTGGTTGCTCATGAAGCTGAGCGCGTACGCGATAGAGATCGAGAACCGGCTGATCTGGGAGCAGCCATCCGACACCAGGCCGGTCGATGTGACCTTGAAGGAACTTCCCGGCGGAATGATCACGTAGTCGATGTGCGACCCGGCCCCCAGGTTCTCGATGGTCCCCAGCAGAGCCGGTACCTGCACCTGGGTGAGTTCCAGGTAGGTATCGGGCGATGGATTGATGTACAGCGCGTGACTCGGCGGAATCGCCCGGGCCTTCATGTAGTAATGACCCACGTACATCGACACCGCGCTGGACGGGTCGATGATCACAAAGGCGTTCTCCGGCCCGCCTCCCGCGCGCACCTGCGCTGCCAGCAGGCACAGAGCGATAAGCGCGGTCAGCGGGCTTGCCGCCCGCAGGCCGTGGGTCATGCGAATCATTCCCTTCCCCACCCACCAGCAATTGGAAATCCATTTCCGCCACGATCGAATCGTTCGTCGTGTGCCGCAACATCCCCAGCGGCTGAAGCCGATTTTCCAGACTCAACCGGCCCGGCTGGCCGACAGCCGTCTGTGCGACCGGCGCAGCTTGCCTCAAGCACCAGGAAAGCGCTAGAGCATCAATTAGGGGGCGACCTGTCTGGCAAAACCGGGGCTCTTTGAGGAGGATACGAGCTTGCCGGAACAGTCCTCGCGGCTCTCTGGCTTAGTAAGGCTAGTTATATCGGCCCGACCCCCTGATCGCCAAGAAAAAAGTGGGTGCGATCGAGAGGAATGGGGCGACTGCGCCGACGCGATTCGTTGTGGGGAAACAGGCATTCCGCCGAGACTTCATTCGGGACGAATATTCGAGAATTCGGCCGATTCGCTCCTCCGGCGGAGCTGGCCTCAACTGCTTGCTCGCCCCCCGACGATCAGGTCGCAGGGGCACCTTCCAGGCCATCCCGCAGCGTCCCCACGAGCGCGGTAACAGAGGCGCGGTTGTGACGCCCCAAATATTCGGTCAGGCCTGCCAGAACTTTCACGGGCGTGGTGGGATCGACGAACAGGGCGGTGCCGATGCCCACGGCGCTGGCCCCGGCCAGGATGAACTCGATGGCGTCGCGCCAGTTGCGGACGCCGCCCATGCCGATGAGGGGAATCCCCGCCGGCCGGGCCACCTCACGGTAGACGCGGCGGACCATGTGCAATGCCAGCGGCTTGATGGCCGGTCCGCTCAGCCCGCCGGTGATGTTCGCGAGCACGGGAGCTTCGCGCTCCACGTCGATGGCCATGCCGACGAAGGTGTTGACCAGCGACAGGCACTCGGCCCCCCCGTCGATCGCCGCCCGCGCCGTGGCGGTGATGTCGGTGACGTTCGGGGAGAGCTTCACGATCAGCAGGCAGCGCCGGACCACCTGCCGCACCGCGGCCACCAGTTCGCGAAGGGCCCCCGGATCCGTCCCGAAGACCAGGCCGTCGCAGACATTCGGGCAACTCACGTTCAGTTCCAGGCCCGCGATCGCCGGCTCCTCATCCAGGCGCCGGCAGACGGCCACGTAATCCTCCACGGTGTGACCGGCGACGTTGACCAGCGCGGGCACGTCCAGCTTGGCAAGGACGGGCAGCTTTTCGCGGCAGAACCGCTCCAGCCCGACATTGGCCAGCCCGATCGCGTTGAGCATGCCGCCGGCGGTCTCGACCACCCGCCAGGGCTCGTTCCCTTTGCGCTCGTGCAGGGTCACGCTCTTGGTGGTGAACGCCCCGAGCTGCCGCAGGTCCATGAAGGGGGCATATTCATCCCCGTACCCGCAGGTGCCCGAGACGGTCAGTATCGGGTTGCGCAGGGTCAGCTTCCCGAGTTGAACGGTCAGGTCCGGAACGACTGAGGGCGGGCTGTCCGACATGAATCGAAGCATCGGGCCGGCTCGCGGGGCTGTCAAGCATGGTGAGGCGGACATTCCCCCGGAATGCTCACACCCGGGCGTCCGGAAAGGCCCCGGCATGCGCAAATACTGCGCTTCCCGGGCCCGGGCCCTGCCCAATTGCGATTTCACCACCGCGACGGCATGAAACCACTCCAGACAGCCCCAGTTCCGGGTCGATAAACAAGAGCGTGTTATCGGACAAAGCCTCCGGAACCGCCGAACGCGGCGATTAGTTCAACAGGCGCCTCACGCTGCCGATAAGAATTGCAGCCGGCGGCCCGACCCACGGGCTGCGCCGCGCGGGAGATCGATCCACGGATGCATCATGCGGGCCTAACAGCACGGCGACGTTCAGGGGCGGCACACGCCCTCCTGTGCGTGTCGCTGGCCGGGTTCTCCGGCTGCTCGGGGCTCAGCCACGAAGAGCCCGTCGCGGTGGCGGTGGTCGAACCCAGCCCGCAACTGGCGACTTCCACCGACGGGGAAGTCAGCCCCCTGGGCGAACTGCCGGGCGAGTCCCTCAACCCCGGCGGCACCGCCGCATCCATGCGGCAGCATTCCTTCGCCTTCGAGGGCGGCGACTTCGACGCCGACATCTCCCCCGACGGCACCACCCTGGTCTTCGCCTCCACGCGGCATGCGGAGCGGCCGGATCTGTACCTCAAGCGCATCGACGGCGCCGCCGTCACCCAGCTCACCGCGGATCCGGATGCAGACCTCCAGCCCTGCTTCAGTCCCGACGGCAAATCGGTGATCTTCGCCAGCCGTCGCAGCGGCAACTGGGATCTCTGGATGACCGGGCTCACCGGCGGCCAGGCGGTACAGATCACCTCCTCGCCACAGCATGAATTACATCCTTCGTTTGCCCCCGACGGCAAGCGCATCGCGTACTGCGCCTACAACCCGCGCGGCGGTACCTGGGAACTGTGGACCCTCCAGCTCGATCAGCCCGGCTCCCGCCGGATGATCGGCGACGGGCTCTTTCCCGAATGGTCCCCGCGAACCGACAGCATCCTCTACCAGAGAGCCCGCCAGCGCGGCGGGCACTGGTACAGCGTCTGGCGCATCGACC
>CAYVVX010000480.1:0-4308 GCA_964455315.1 uncultured Planctomycetales bacterium
GACGGAACACCTCCGCGAGCAGGAACGGATCGGCGGGGCGGCCCTTGCGGTGGATCTCGTGGATCTCCTCGACGATCTGCTCATACTTGCCGTTGAAGGTGCGGTAGATGCGGTCGTTGTGGTCGATGCGGTTGACCGGGCGGTTGGTGGGGATGGCCACCACCTCCAGTTTGTAGATCTTCATGAACTCGTCCGACTCGGTCATGGCCGTGCCGGTCATGCCCGCGATCGACTCGTAGAGCTTGCAGAAGTTCTGGATGGTGATGGTGGCCATGGTCTGGGTCTCTTCCTTGACCGGGACCCCTTCCTTGGCCTCCACCGACTGGTGCAGCCCGTCGGACCACTGCCGCCCGACCATGAGCCGACCGGTGAACTCGTCGACGATGATCACCTGGCGATCCTGGATCACGTATTCCTTGTCGCGTTCGTAGACCACGTGGGCCCGCAGCGAGTTTTCGATCAGGTGCGGGCATTCCATGTTGGCGCCGACGTAGAAGCTGCCGATGCCGGCCTCGTCCTGGGCCCGGGCGACGCCCTCGTGGGTCAGATGGACCTGCTTGCGGTCGCGCTGGGCGACGTAGAGCTGCTGGTGGAAGATGGACTCGGCCTCGTCCTCGGTGAGCATGAGCGGATCGACGCGGAACCGCTTGCGGGCGTCGTCGAACTTGGGGTTCTTGAACAGCTCCTCGGGCGGCTTGTCGCCCCACTCCGCGATCCGCTTGACCGTCTCGGCGTTGAGCTGGGCCTGCTGGCGGACCAGCGACCGGGCGATCGAGTCGGCCCACTTGTAGCGGCTCACGTCGTCATGGGCGGGCCCGCTGATGATCAGCGGGGTGCGGGCCTCGTCGATGAGGATGGAGTCGACCTCGTCGATGATGGCGAAGTCGAGCCGCCCCTGCACCTGGGCCTCGTACTGGACCTTCATGTTGTCGCGGAGGTAGTCGAAGCCGAACTCGCTGTTGGTGCCGTAGGTCAGGTCGCAGGCATAGGCCTGCCGGCGGATGCCCTGGTGCCCGCCGGGATCCTGCTGGGACTGGATGAAGCCGACGGTCGCCCCCAGCAGGGCGAAGATGGGCATGGCGAACTCGGCGTCGCGGCGCACCAGGTAGTCGTTCACCGTGACGATGTGAACCTTCTTGCCCTGGAGGAACTTCATGTACGCGGCCAGGTGGCAGACGATGGTCTTGCCCTCGCCGGTGCGCATCTCGGCCACGTTGCCTTCGTAGAGCACCTGCCCGCCGATGAGCTGGCAGTGGAAGTGGCGGTGCGCCTGCGCCCGGTCCGAGGCCTCGCGCAGCGCGGCGAACGCCTCCGGGAGCACCTGCTCGACCGGTTCGCCTTCCGCGAGCCGCTGCTTCAGAACCGCGCTGCGGGCGAGGAGATCCTCCGGCGACAGCGCCCGGTACTGGGCCTCGAACGACTGCACCTGGTCGGCGATCGCGCCGTAGCGCTTGAGCAGCCGGTCGTTGCGGGTGCCGAAAACCTTCCGAAAGGCCTTGCCTAGGGTATCAATGGGGAACATGTGGCTCTCGTATGAATGCGACTGAATCGGCGGGGTCTCCGCCGCGAATCATCTCGTCCCTGGTTGGTGACCGCCTGCGCGGTGGTAATGTCTGGAGGCTGCGTACCGGCCGTGCCGCTTCCGCAGCCGGGTTTGCCCCCGGGGCGGTCGCGCGCGATGCTCATTGATGAGGGGATTACAGGCCGCGGGCTGAGCCCAGCCGCATCACGTGCAGCCAGCAGGCCAGCGCGACCACGGCCATGCCGGAGGTCAGGGCGATCCGCCCGACGCAGTAGGTCTGCTGGGGGTTGGAGGGAGCCGCGTCCCCGTCGGCGTCGCCGTGACGCTCGGCGGGCGCCGAGCCGGCGTTCCAGAGCAGCGACGGCACCGCGTGTGCCGACCGCCCGGGCATCCGCGAGGCCAGCACGGCCAGGTGCAGCACCGCGGCCAGCGCGGCCACGCCGGCGGGTGAGCCGCCGCTGGTGCAAACGCGGCGGGTCGGGATGTCAGACGGGACGTACTCCATGGCGGTATTGTAGCCAGGGTCCTCCTCCGGCGAAACCGGCCGTGCGAACCGGCGCGCGATTCGCGAACCGGTGGGTATATCGGCCGCCAGACGCCGTGGCCCCAAGCCCGAAGGGCCGGTAATCCGACCGACCATCCCCGAACCCCGCCGGGTCCCATGGGAAAGGGGGCTTTTCGCCCCGGTCGGGCTGGGCGGGACCGCCGGTGGGCCTTCGAGGGGCCGGGTGGTGCCCTTGACAGTCCTATCGTCGGCTCTATACTTGCCTGACTCCCGGTTTGGAGCCTGGTTTGCTCACCCCGGGGCCGTAGCTCAATTGGTTAGAGCATCGGACTGTCGATCCGAAGGTTGCGGGTTCGAGCCCCGTCGGCCTCGTTGCACATAAACAACGCCAGACGCTTGACTTAGCGTACCTGCCCGCGTCGGGTAGTGCGGCCTCAAGGGCAAGGGTTTTCCGGTAGGACTACCGAAAAACCCCAAGCTGGAGGATTCGCAATGCCCCGACCCCGATCATTGCAGCCCGCATACCGTAAGCACGCCACCGGGCAAGGCGTGGTCACCCTCGACGGGAAGGACCACTATCTCGGCCGACACGGCACACCGGAAAGTGTCGCGAGGTACAACGCCCTGCTGGCCGACTGGTTGGGCGGCAAGCTGGCCCCCGCGCCGAAGTCGTCGCCCCTGTCGCCCTCGGCCTCGGCGGTGGTGGTCACCCCGGCGCCGGCCGCGCCCATCGTGAGCGAGATCCTGGCGGCGTTCATGCGTCACGCCGCGGTGTACTACGCCCAAAGCCGGGAGCTGCGCGACTACACCGACGCAGTGGACCTGCTGAACCGCATGTTTGCCGCGCTGCCGGCCGAGAAGTTCGGACCGAACGCCCTGAGGCGGATACAGCAGGTGATGGTCGACGGCGAACACCGGCCGGGTGGCAAGCCCCTGTCAAGGCCGGTGGTCAACGCGCGGGTGAACCGCATCCGCCGCATCTTCAGATGGGCGGTGAGCCGGGAGCTGCTCCCGCCGGCGGTGATTCAGGGGTTGGACGCGGTGGAGCCCCTGAGGATGGGACACACCGCGGCGCACGAGCCCGCGCCGGTGCGGCCCGTCGATGAGCAGACCATCCTGGCCACCGTCCCGCACGCCCCCTATCCCGCGGGTGACATGATCCTGCTGCAGTACTACACCGGCATGAGGCCCGGTGAGTTGTGCCGGATGCGATGGGCGGACATCGACAAGAGCGGAGAGGTATGGACCTATACGCCCACGACGCACAAGACCGCCAAGCTCGGCCACCAGCGAATCATCATGATCGGACCCAGGGGGCAAGACATTCTGCGGCGTCACCTGCTGATCGACGCGGAGTTGTTCATCTTCTCGCCGAAGCGGGCGGCGCTCGAGCGGTGGAAGGCGCAGCGGGCGGCACGCAAAACGCCGATGACCCCGAGCCAGCAGGCCCGCGAGAAGCGGCGACGCGCACGCCGGACCCGTCGGCTGCGCGACTACTTCGACACGATGAGCTACGGCCATGCCGTGGCCGCGGCGTGCCGTCGGGCGCCGGTGGAGCCGTGGTCACCGCACCAGTTGCGACACAGCAGGGGAACGCTGTTGCGGGCATCGCATGGCGTGGACGTGGCGGGAACGGTTTTGGGTCACGCGAGCTTGAGCGCGACGCAGGTTTACGCGGAGCGCGACATGGCCGCGGCCCGGCGAGTTGTCGCGGTGGTGGGGTAAGAATCTCACAGCCCGCTATTCGAGTGGTGCGGGTGCCAGTGGAGATCGTTACGGCCCGTGCAGTACAATCTGGACGTGGGCAAGCGACTGATCCCCGCTTGAACAGCCTGCCCGGGAGCGCTGGTAGCACCTCACCGACGACCCGGGCGGCTGGCCCGCGATAGCGAGGTGCATCAATGTCACGTCAAAGCGGAAGACAAAAGCGACCCCATAGCAAGGCTGCGTCGACCGAGCCGTTGAGCCCGCTTGAATCGTTCTGCAAGCAGAACGGCGTCGACCCCGACGCCCAGGTGGTGATCCGGCCAGAAGCGCTGGGCGTGGTCCGCAGATTCAATGTGCTGTCGTCCGAGGAACACGACCGCCTCTACGCGGAAATGGGCATCTTCACCGGCCGGGTGGCGGGCGGATTGCGCAGGACCGAGACGTTCAAGGTGACCGACCCGCGCGGATCGCGCACCTTTACGACATCGGACGGGTGCTATCCGCCCATCATCGACCCGGTTGAAAAACTGCTTTCAGCCGAAGCGCGGACCCGGACACGGCTACGGGACGGCGG
>CAYVVX010000480.1:4318-4791 GCA_964455315.1 uncultured Planctomycetales bacterium
ACCTGCGTACCGAGGAGGACTTCACCGAACGAAGCACGGCCGGCGGGATGAGCTTCGGCGAGTACGTCACCCGCCGCGGCTGGACCGATCGTGTCGACGTGGAGCTGGACATCACCACGAACGCGGTGACGGCCTCGGACACGTCCGAGCGAGGCCCAGGACGGCCCCGCGGTCCGGCATATGGGGAGGAGGCCGAGATGGAGTCTGACGTGTACATCACCACCATGAAAACGACACCACGCAAGGCGGCGTTCAAGCCTTTGGCCGAGAAGTGGAAGAGAACGGAGAAGGACATCGAGAGGATGTTCAACCGGTCGCGCGGAAAGGCCTCGATCAGCTCCTCGTTCAGGTCGACGACTCCCTCGGCGATCGGCGCGAGGAAGTCGCGCAGGAGCTCGCGTACCGACGCCTCCGAGAGCCCGGGTTCGGCCGGGTTCGTGACGACCCGCCCTTCGAACTTCCCCACCTGCGAC
>CAYVVX010000481.1:0-397 GCA_964455315.1 uncultured Planctomycetales bacterium
GGTGACGGCGTGCATGTCGCCGGTCAGGTGGAGGTTCATGTCCTCCATGGGCAGGATCTGGGAGTGGCCGCCGCCGGCCGCGCCGCCCTTGATGCCGAAGACCGGGCCCATGGACGGCTGGCGGATGCAGCAGGCCGTCTTGTGCCCCAGGTGGGCGAGCCCCTGGGCGACGCCGATGGTGGTGACGGTCTTGCCCTCGCCGAGCGGCGTGGGGGTGATGCCGGTAACCACGACGTACTTGCCGATGCGGTCGTCACCGAGGCGCTGGATCGCTTCGAGGCGGATCTTGGCCTTGTGCCGGCCGTAGGGGACCACCTCATCGTCGCGCAGGTTCAGGCGGGCGGCGATCTCCTGGATGTCCAGGAGCCGGCTGCGCTGGGCGATGTTGAGGTCGGAA
>CAYVVX010000481.1:407-4784 GCA_964455315.1 uncultured Planctomycetales bacterium
CGGAATCCATGCTGGCCTGCGAATTGCGAGGATCAGGTTGCACTCAGACCGACGGCAGGGTGGCGGCGGGCTCGGTCGCCGGCCGGGTGGTGGCCGCCCGGGGCGCACTGTCGAAGTACACCCGCACGACGCGCCAGTAGCTCCTGCCTCCGGCGGACACCTTGGTGAGCTCGACGGCGAGGGTCGCATCGTCCGGCTTGGGATGCTCCTCGGACGGCACATGGTGGACCGGGTAGTGGATCAGGGCCTCTTCGCCGTTCTGCCTGATCAGCTTCATCCGCTGGACGGCGGGTTCCAGTTCGGTGTCGAAGCCCTCGACGTAGTAACCCACGATGGGCGTCCAGAGATTGACGACGTTGAGGATGTCTTCGGCCTTGCTGGTGCCGAGCGACTCGCGTGGAACGGGCTTGGCGCGATTGAAGCTCTTGAGCAGGCGCCGTTCGATCTGGTCATGGGCGGCGAGCGCGAAGGTTTCGTTGAGGGCCTTCTTCTGGGCCTCGCGGTCGCCGGCGCGGGCGGCGGCCATGTCGTCGGCGAAGGTTCGCAGGAGCACGAAGGTGACTTCCTGCGGCGTGGCGTTCTCGTCGAGGGTGACGCCGTGGGCGGTGACCGGTCCGGTTTCCATCGGCGGCGGTGGGTCGCCTTTCTTTCCGCAGCCCGCGAAGGCGAGCAGCAGTGTGAGGAGCCCGCACAGGCGTACCGGGCGGGCAAGTGAACGAAGGGAGCACGTGGAGCGGTTCGCTGGAGTCATGATGGGGCAAGAGTGTATGCACGAGGGCGGGGGGATGCAACGGAAGCATAGATCCGGCCATGAGCGATCGGCTCTCAGCCTTCAGCCATGCGGATGCACCTGCTCGGGTGAGGGTCGAAAACCCGCCATCCTGCTCACGCCTGCAGGCTGAGGATGCGCCTGATGCGCTCTTTGATGGGCGGGTGGCTGTCCATGACCGAGCTGGCGCGATCCTCGAAGTGCTTGATGGGATGGACGAAGTAGAGGGGGGCGGTGGCGCGGTTGGCGACTTCGAGGACTTCCGGGTCGTTGGCGACCTTGGACAAAGCCGAGGCGAGCCCGTCCGGGTTGCGGGTCAGCTCCACGGCCGAGGCGTCGGCCAGGAACTCGCGCTGCCGGCTGAAGGCCATCTCGATGATCCTGGCGATGAGCGGGGCGACGATGGCCAGCAGCAGCCCGACGAGGATCAGCACGATGGCCAGCCCGCCGCCGCCTTCACTTCTGCCGCCGCGGCGGGAGCCGCCGCTGCGCATGCCGCGCCAGGCTCCCCAGCGCATGGAGCGCAGGTACATGTCGCAGAGCAGCACGACCACGCCGACCAGGGTGGTC
Organism: uncultured Planctomycetales bacterium; assembly: GCA_964455315.1. Taxonomy (GTDB): domain Bacteria; phylum Planctomycetota; class Phycisphaerae; order UBA1845; family PWPN01; genus CAYVVX01. Next base: position 1,747 of record CAYVVX010000481.1, read on the forward strand.
ATGAGCAGGGCGAAACGGATGTCCAGGTTGCGGATGTGGGCCATCTCGTGGGCGATGACGCCCTGCAGTTCATCGCGGGTGAGCTTCGCGCGCAGGCCGGTGGTGATGGCAATGGCCCCGTGCCGGGGGTCGCGACCGGTGGCGAAGGCATTGGGGGCGGTGTCGTCGATCAGATAGACCTCCGGCGGGGGGACACCGGCGGCGAGCGCCATCTCATCGACGACGTTGCAGAGCTGGGGGTCGTCGGATTGTTGGAGCCGGCGGGCTCCGCTGATGCGGAGGATGGTGGACGCACCGCCGAAGTAGCTGCCGGCCGAGCCGATCAGGGCGATGAACAGCGCGATTCCCGTGGCGACGGCGGCATAGGCCCATCCCGCGGGTCCACCACCGTGGTAGTACCCCCCGGAGTAGCCGAGCACCCCGCCCAGCAGGGCCACGAACAGGGTGAACGCCAGGATGAGCAGCCGGCTGTTGCGGCGGTTGCGGGCGATGAGCTGGTGGAAGTCGACGGCCATGAGGGCGATCAGGGTTCCTTGCAGGTAGGGGCTGCCCCCGGGGCGGTCCTGACGAGCCCAGTCGCGTGGGCCGTCCCCAGCGAGCGCTGTCGAGCATCAGGCCATCGCGGAGGACGTGGCCCACCCTGCCATGCCACGGTCTAGAACTTGACCTTGACCGGCTGGCGGGCGGCGGGCTCGTCGAGCTCGAAGAACTCCTCCTCGGCGAAGCCCAGCATGCCGGCCACCAGGACGGCGGGGAAGGACTGGATCCTGGTGTTGTAGTTCTCGACCGTGTTGTTGTAGTGCTGGCGGGCGAAGCCGATCTTGTTCTCGGTGCTGGTCAGCTCCTCCTGCAGGCCGGCGAAGTTCTGGTTGGCCTTCAGGTCGGGATAGGACTCTGAAAGGGCGAAGAGCTGGCGCAGGGCGTCGGAAAGCATGTTTTCAGCGGCCGCCTGGTTGGCGACGCCGCGGACGTCGATGGCCTGCTGCCTGGCCTGGACGACCTTCTCGAGGGTTTCGCGTTCGTGGGCGGCGTAGCCCTTGACGGTTTCGACCAGGTTGGGGATCTGGTCGTAGCGCCGGCGAAGCTGGACGTCGATCTGGCTGAAGGCGTTGCGGACGCGGTTGCGGGCCTGGACCAGCCCGTTGTACAGCCCGATCAGGATGAGGACGACGAGGACGACCGCGCCGATGGCGATCCAGCCGCCGGTGGTCACGGCGATGAGGCCGGGGAGGTTCATAAGGGGTGTCTCCGGGGGTCTGGGAAGCGGTCCAACCCGAGCCGCCGCACCCGGGGTGGCGGCGACGGCAGCGGGGCGCAGGATACCCCTGCGGGGCGGTGGTGTCGATGATAACGCGGGCGGAAAGTTATCATCGGGACGGGGCGAAACGGGCGGGATGGGAGCCGGGGGGAGCTTTGCAACCGGTGGCGTTTGGGATAGACTTCCGGGCCCGGCGGCGGACCGCCCGCGTGGCGGTTGTCCGTCCGTCCGGGTGATGAGGTCAGGGCTCGTTTCGGCAGGGTCAGGGGGGGCGGCGTCCGATATCTGCATGTGGCGCGGGCGGGCGATTCCGCGGATTTGACAGCCGGGCGGCGAGCCGTATACTCAACGGGCTTCGGCGACAGAATCGGCGCCTGCGGTGCGGATGCACTGGTGCGCCGAGGTGCCGGATCGGCCGCAGTCACGGCGGGTCCGGGATGCCCGGAACTGTCCGCTGCTGTAGCTCAGCTGGTAGAGCACGTCCTTGGTAAGGACGAGGTCATGGGTTCAAGTCCCATCAGCAGCTTCAGCCTGTCGCCGGGGATTCGTATCGCTGCGATGTGTACAACGTCCGGAGGCCTGGCCGTCGGACGGATGTGAGGATGTATCTTTCCGCAGATTCAAGAGTTAAGCGTTCGACCGCAATAGAGTGGAGGAACCGTCGCTATGGCAAAGGAGGTCTTCGAGAGGACAAAGCCGCACGTCAATGTGGGCACCATCGGTCACGTCGACCATGGCAAGACCACGCTGACCGCGGCCCTCACCGCCGTGCAGGCGGCCAAGGGGCTGGCCAAGTTCAAGAGCTATGACGAAGTGGCGAAGGCCTCCGAGAAGGAGGGTCGCCGCGATCCGACCAAGATTCTGACCATCGCGACCTCGCATGTCGAGTACGAGAGCGACAAGCGCCACTATGCCCACGTGGACTGCCCGGGTCACGCCGACTATGTGAAGAACATGATCACCGGCGCCGCCCAGATGGACGGCGGCATCCTGGTGGTTTCGGCGGCCGACGGGCCCATGCCCCAGACGCGGGAGCACATCCTGCTGGCCCGGCAGGTGAACGTGCCGGCGCTGGTGGTGTTCCTGAACAAGGTGGACCTGGTCGACGATCCCGAGCTGCTGGAGCTGGTCGAGCTGGAAATCCGCGAGCTGCTGAGCAAGTACGATTTTCCCGGCGACGACATCCCGCTGATCAAGGGTGCGGCCAGCGAAGCGCTGCTCAACCCGAAGGATCCCGAGAAGACCAAGTGCATCCAGGAGCTGATCGACGCGATCGACAGCTACATCCCCGAGCCCAAGCGGGACGTCGACAAGCCGTTCCAGATGCCGGTCGAGGACGTGTTCAGCATCAAGGGCCGCGGCACGGTGGGCACCGGTCGTATCGAGCGCGGCGTCATCAAGGTCGGCGATGAAATCGAGATCGTGGGCCTGGGCGACACCCGCAAGACCACGGTCACCGGCGTGGAGATGTTCAACAAGACGCTGGAAAGCGGCCAGGCCGGCGACAACGTCGGTCTGCTGCTCCGCGGCGTGGAGAAGGAGAGCCTGGAGCGCGGTCACGTGCTGGCCAAGCCGGGCTCGATCATGCCGCACACCAAGTTCAACGCGAACGTTTACGTGTTGACCAAGGAGGAAGGCGGCCGGCACAGCCCGTTCTTCAGCGGGTACCGCCCGCAGTTCTACTTCCGCACGACGGACGTGACCGGCAGCCTCAAGCTGCTCGGCGGGGCCGAGATGTGCATGCCCGGCGACAACGTCGAACTCGAAGTCGAGCTCGGCA
>CAYVVX010000482.1:0-4784 GCA_964455315.1 uncultured Planctomycetales bacterium
CGGCGGCGGCGGCGGGGGCCGGGGCGGCCTCTTCTAGGGTTTCCTATAGAGCAGGCTTCGCAACGGGCCTCTTCGGTGGCCCTATTTTATGCCAGTCGCGTCAGGGCTGTACGGAGGAAGCCAGCCGGTCACTCGCCGAGGTACCCTGACCGGGAGCGGTGCCACGCGGTTGCGCGCAGCTTGGGAGGCTGTGTCCGAGGTGTCCCGCGCCTGACCACAATCACCGCAACACCTGCTGCCCATGCTCCCGCCGCAGCGCGTTGGCCGCCGCCCACAGCTTGTCGTCGCGTTTCAGGAAGCGGATGAGCTGCCCGGTGGGGATACCCAGCGCGTCGGCCGTGTCGCCGACGGAGGCACGGGTGGCGGCGAACACGTCCAGCAGGAAGTGCAGGATCAGCCAGTAGTCGGGATGGCGGTCGCTGACCCGCAGCGCGGCGTCGCGGGCCAGGGCTTCCCGGTAGAACTGCGGAGGCGGCGCGGCCGGATCGACGGGGCTGCGCAACTGCAGTGCGATCGCCCGCCGCAGCCGCCGCACCGCCCGGGCGCGGTTTTCATGCTGTGATCGGCTCTCCTCGGCAATCACCAGCAGACCCGTGGGCTCGTGCCGCAGGCGCACGGCCGAAGAGGTCTTGTTCCGCTTCTGGCCGCCGGGGCCGCTGGCCCGGTACACGTCGACGGCGCACTGGCGGATCAGCTCGTCGTCAGAGGCGCAAAGCCACTGGCGGGCCGCGGGCTCATCAGCCATCACTTGCCCGCCCCGAACTTCGCCTGAAAGTAGTCCTCCCGGTCGAACAGCACCATGCGGGCCAGCTTCTCCCAGCTTTCAATCTGGTTGAAGCTCTGCCGCAGCCACTCCGGCGGGAGCCCGGCGTAGAGTTGCGTCGCGGAGGAGTACAGCACCAGGTCGGTGAGCCCTTCGTCGAACGGGTGACGCACCGGAGCCTCGGTGAGCTCCAGCGCGTGCAGCCGCCGGGCGTAGAGGTGGTTGATCTCGATGAGCAGATCCACGCGCCGCCGCCACTGGTCCGACGCGATGATCTCATCGATCAGCGGCAGGGCGTCATGGGCCACGCCGCCCAGCCGCTTGAACAGCCGGTGCTGCCACTTGGGATACGGCGCGTACTGCCGCTCCAGGGCAAAGCCGAGCTCCATGACCCGCCGCAGGGCCAGCCCGAGGTAGATCTGCGCGGCCACGTCCTCGCCCCGGCGGGTGACCCGGTGAAGGTTGTAGGGGGCATCGCGCCCGGTGACGTACATGCACCAGTCCGCCAGCCGCTTGCGCCACACGGCGTCGGGATAGTAGCTCAGACGCCGACGGAGACGGCTCCACTCCATGGAGGGATCGTGGAAGACGGCGCCGCCGGTCACGTGCAGCAGGTCGGTCTCGCACAGCGCGAACCACTCCTCGTCGCGCTCTGGCGGCTTCGACGTGCCCAGGAACCAGTGCAGAAACCCGCCGATCGAATCGACGCAGACGGCCGTGCGGTTGGCCCGGTCGAGGTGAACGGGATGCCCCTCGAAGCTGACCGGGAGCTTGTCCACCAGCGTGCGGCGGACGGCATCGCCGAAATCATCCTCGTCATCGTCGCGAAGCAGGATGCACGCCCGCGGGCCCCAGTGGTGGTCGCGGGAGATCTCGTCATCGAGGCCGAGGATGTCGCTGCCGGTGCCGGCCGCCCCGATGGCAATGCGGTCGATCAGCGCGGGATGATCCCGCTTGAGCAGCGGCACCAGGATCTCTCCGGCAAAGCGGTCGGATATGGCCAGGGCAGTGGACATGGGACTCCTGAAACAGGTACCGAGTGATGACTGAGGAGTTCGTGACGTACGCAGTATTCAGAACCGGGCAGCGGTTCGCCAGGAACAACCGCCCGGGAGGCTGGTCGCCGCGGTTTGTGCGGGCACGAATATGCGGGAATGAATGCCCGCACTCCTCACGCATCAATCATGCCTCATCACTACTCCCCCCCATCCGCGGTTCCTCCAGCATCCAGTCGACCACCTGCTGGCTGACCGGATCGTAGTCGTATTCGCGGAGCGAGGCCTCGAACACCCAGCGCTGCTCCGGGTAGTAGCTTTCCAACGGGTTCTCGTCCTCACCGAATTCGCAGAAGAAAAACCGCCAGCGGCACATGGCATCGTCCCAGGGGGCATCGAACGGCGGCTGCCCGAACAGGATCTCCACCTTGAGTCCCACCCGCTTGTGCAGCCACTTCCGCAGGGCGACCTCGGGCTGCTCGCCCTCCTCGACCATTCCCCCGGGAAAGCACCACCTGCCCATGTACGGCTCGGACGGCAGCTTGACGATCAGCACCTCCCGGGCAGTGTCCCGGGTGCGGTGGATCACGGCCCGGGCATAGGTGGGCAGTCGGAACTGTCGTTTCATGCGGCCTCCGGAGGTATGCGAACGCGTCGGGGAGCCCTGGTCGAGCCGCGATCCGGCCGGACCGCGATTGGCCGGTTCCCGGACCCGCGGGTATCATAACAGCGCATGGATGATCGCACCAAAAAGCGGGAGGAGAAGGGGTCGCGGCGGCGCAAGGACGTCTCCTCGTTCACCCATTTCAAACGGATCCTGGGCTATGTCTGGCCGCACAAGCGGTACCTGGTCCCGGCCCTGATCTGCATTCTGATCGTGGCCTTCACCTTCTCGGCCAGCATCGGCTCGATCCTGCCCATCCTGACCATCATGGTCCAGCCGCAGGGGCTCCACGGGTGGGCACATGAGCATGTGGCCGAGAAGCGGCTGAACGCGGAACTGGACATCTACACCCCGGCGCCTGACCGCCAGATCCCGGGGGTTCCGGCCGGCGCCGCCAAGGTGCTGGCGGTCAAGCCGGATTCGCCGCTGCTGGCCGCGGGGATCCAGGGCGATGACTACCTGCTGAGCGTCGGCGAGGTCGATCAGGACGCGGTGGCCATGTTCGGTCGATTGGCCGGCGCGCCGGGTGACGTGTCGGTCGTGTATCGACCGGCCGGCGGCGAAGCGCGGACGACCACGGTAACGCTGCCCCCGCTGGAGCTCCATTACGCGCTGCTGACACGGGCGATCGGCTTCGTTCCCGGGGGCCAGGCCCCCGACCAGCGGATGCGCACGCTGGTGTACGTGCTGGCCGGCCTGCTGCTGCTGGCCCTGTTCGGCAACCTGGCCCGGCTGTTCGCGGAGTACCTGTGCCTGGTGGCCAACGGGCGGGCGATCATCGACCTGCGGCGGCAGCTCTATGCGCGGGTGCTCAACCTGCCGCTGTCGCGGTTCAGCCAGAACACCTCCGACACCATGAGCCGGTTCGTGCAGGACATCCAGGACATCCTGCGCGGGCTGGACAACTTCTTCCAGAAGGTGGTCACCGAACCGATCAAGGGCGCCGGCGTGCTGACCATCGCCCTGCTGATCAACTGGAAGATGACCGCCCTGCTCATGATCGGGCTGCCCATCGCCGCCGCGGTGTTCCGCAAGCTGGGCAAAAAGGTCCGCCGGGCCAACCGCAAGCTGCTGGTCGGCTACGGCCAGATGCTCAGCGTCCTGGAGAGCACGCTGACCGGGATGCGGGTGGTCAAGGGCTACATGCGCGAGGACTACGAGCGCCGCCGGCTGTTCCGCATCGACCGGGGACTGCTCAAGCAGCAGCTCAAGATGGGATTCATCGAGGCGATGACCTCGCCGTTTGTCGAGGGCATGGGCTTCCTGGCGCTGGGCGGGGTGATCATCTACTTCGCCAGCCAGATCATCTACGGCCACGCCGAGCTGGGGCAGTTCGTGACCCTGCTGGCGTGCTATGCCGGCGTGTTCGACGCGGTGCGCAAGCTCAGCACGGTCTATCCAAAACTTCAGCGGGCCAACGCGGCCGCGGAGCGGATCTTCGAGCTGATCGACGCCCCCGGCGAGTACGCCGGCGACGAGCATCGCCCGCGGCTGGGCGGCTTCAACGAGTCGATCGTCTTTGATAAGGTCTGCTACCAGTACCCCGGCGGCAACCGTCTCGCGGTGCGCGACCTGTCCCTGACCGTCCGCCGCGGCGAGATCATCGCCCTGGTCGGGCCCAACGGCTCGGGCAAGACCACGCTGCTGAGCCTGCTGCCGCGGTTCTTCCCGCTGACCTCGGGGCGGATTCTCATCGACGGGCAGGACACCTCCGACGTCGCGCTCAAGTCCGTCCGCGAGCAGTTCAGCCTGATCACCCAGGAGTCGGTCATCTTCCCCGACACCGTGCGGGCCAACATCGCCTACGGGCGGCGCAACGCCACCGGGGAGCAGATCCTCGCCGCCGCCCAGGCCGCCTTCGCCGACGAGTTCATCCGCCAGATGCCCGAGGGCTACGACACCGTGGTCGGCGAGCACGGGGCCACGCTGTCCGGCGGCCAGCGGCAGCGCATCGCCATCGCCCGGGCCATCCTGCGCAATTCACCCATCGTGATCTTCGACGAAGCCACCAGCCAGGTGGACCCCGAATCGGAGATGAAAATCCACGAGGCCCTGGACAGCTTCCTGCGCGACCGCACCGCCTTCATCATCGCCCACCGCTTCAGCACCGTCGCCGGTGCCGACCGCATCGTGGTCATGGACGACGGTGCCATGGTGGATGTGGGCACCCACGAGCAGCTCATGCGCAGCTGCCCGCTCTACCAGCGCCTCTACGAGACCCAGTTCCGCGAGAGCAACGGCCAGGACGGCGATGATGGCGATGTGGCCGCGTCGCCTGACAGGGAAGACCACCGCACGACCGTGGGCTGAGCACTCCGCAGCCGCCCCCTCTGACCGGCGTGACGGGCGACTGTCCTCTGTC
>CAYVVX010000483.1:0-4489 GCA_964455315.1 uncultured Planctomycetales bacterium
CACCGGGTCAACATCCTGGGGGTCGAGTACATCTACGGCACCACGGCCAACGGCGGCAAGCTGTGGGTGGTGGGGGACCGGCCGGAACTGTTCGACTATTTCCTGCCGGATCGCTGGCGGCGGACGCCGCGGATGAAGCTGGCATTGACCAACGAGGTGTACCGCACGCGCACGCGGGACAACATTCACGTGGTCTACCGGCGCACCCGGGTCGGCGAGCGGCCCTACGCCGACCCATTCTACGAACAGGGCAAGCGCATTCGCGAGCAGGGCTACAACAGCCCCTTCGAGGAGGTGGCCCTGATCATGCGGCTGCGCGAACGGGGCATGGACACCATCCACCCGCGGGCCATCTACCGCACCGGACACCGCTCGGCCAGGGCCCCGTACCTGCAGGACGATCGCCGCCACCTGACCCACGCCCACCTGCTCACGCCCGATCGGGAACCCGAGCCGGTGCTCAGTCCCGCGCATGACTTCTACACCATCTGGGGCTACTTCCGGGGCATGGATCCCGAGAAGGTCTACCGGCCGGCGGGACACTGGGGGTTCATCGACGTGGAGAAGGCTCTCGATGACGGGGTCATCACCGAGGCCGAGCAGCGCGCGGTGCTGGAACGCATCCGGGCCAATCTGGAGCGGCGCGGCCTGTATGACGAGAGCGTGGACGCCTCGCAATTCCTGCTGGTGTTCGACGGGGACACCAGCCTGCGCCGCCGCGCCGACGGGGCCCACGAGGTCATCTGGGCGATGGATGCCCTGACCGCGTTCGAGCACGGGGTGACCGACGAGACCACCTACCGCGCGATCATCGAGCGGGCCCGGGCCCGCCTGGATGAGCTGGGCTTTGAGCTGGTCAACATGGGCGGCAATCACCTGCTGCTGACCATCACCGTCGAGGGTGAGTTGTGGCTCGATGGAAACGGTGAGCCGATGATGAGCCTGTGCAACTTCGAGCTGCTGCGGCTGCGGCGTGAGCCTCCCGTGTCGATCTGATGCGCGGGGTGGTGAGAGACGGGAACCTCGAAGGCGGGCGTCTACGCGCGGGGTCTTGGCCGGTGATGATGCAGAAGATCCTGGTCGTGGTGACGGCGCTGGCCGGCCTGGCGTCGGCGGAGCCGTCGGGAACACTGCGCCTGGGGGTGCGGGATGACGCCACCGGGGCGGCGCTGCCCGCGCGGCTGTACATCCGCGACGAGGAGGGCGGTTTCCACCTGCCGCCGCCGGAATCGGGCTTTCACGTCTACAACAACGCCGATACCGGTTTCAATGTGCGCGAGACGTACACGCTGCTGCCGGCGAAGCCGGTGGACATCCCCCTCCCGCCGGGGGGCTACGAACTGACCGTCGAGCGCGGGCGCGCGTACCTGCCCCTCACCGCGATGGTGACGGTGCGGGCCGGTCAGGCCGTCCAGCCGCCGCTGCGCCTCCGGCGCATCATCGACATGGCCGCGCGCGGCTGGTACTCCGGCGACGTGCACGTGCATACGCCGCCGGCGGACCTGCCCGCGGCCATGCTGGCCGACGACCTGAACGTGGCCTTTCCGATCAGCGCCTGGGCCATCGCCGATGACGCCGTCCCGGCGCCGAAGCCGCCCGCCACGATCCCCGCACGGGGCGAAGTCGTCGCGGTCGATCCGACCCACATCTACTGGAGTCTCAACACCGAGTACGAGATCTTCCGCTGTCGCGGTGAGCGGCACGTCCTGGGGGCGGTGCTCATTCTCGGCCACCAGCGCCCCTTCACCATGACCGTGCCGCCCCTGGCCGGGATGATCGCCGAGGCTCGCAGTCAGAACGCGATTCTCGACCTGGAGAAGCCGAGCTGGCCGTGGACGCCGGCGGTCGCGCCGCTGATCGGGAGCGGCACCTTCGGCATCGCCAACAACTCCATGTGGCGTCAGAAGACCGTCTCCGCGTACCTGTGGGGTCGCGAGCCGATGGACTGGGTCGGCGCCGCACCGCTGACCGCCCGGCAGTTCGTCGATTATGGGTTGGAGAACTGGTACGCGCTGCTCAACTGCGGATTCGACCTGGTGCCGTCGGCCGGCAGCGCCAATGGTGTCCATCCCGTGCCGGCGGGCACCAGCCGGGTGTACGTCCGCGTCGACGGGCCGTTCAGTTACGAGAAGTGGCTGGAGGGATTTCGCCAGGGGCGCAGCTTCGTGACCGACGGACCGCTGCTGCTGATGACCGTCGACGGCCGTGAAGCCGGGGACCGGGTGACGCTCTCCGCCGGTGAGAGGCGGACGGTGCAGGTTGACGTGGAGGCGGTGTGCGTGGACGGTGTCGAGCGCGTGGAGATGCTCTGGAACGGCGACGTGCGGTGCTCGCGTCCGGGTACCGGCGGCGGCGACGACCCCGCGGCGCGGTCGCTGCGTTTCAGTGAGGCGTTGACTATCGAGGGCAGCGGCTGGCTGGCGGCACGATGCTTCGAACGCGGCAGCCCGGACCAGCCGCGTTTTGCCCACACCGGCATTGTGCGGTTCACCGATCCCACCCGCCCGCTGTATCCGACCACGGGCCAGATCCGCTACCTGATCGAGCAGGTGGAAGCGCTGATCGAGCGCGGTCGGACTCACCTGGCGCCGGAGGCGCTGACTGAATTCGAACGTGCCCTCGAGGTGTACCGGAAGATCGCGCGCGATGCCGCGAATGCCTCCAGCCGTCCGGCGGACAGATAACTCCACAACCCTCTACGTTGGAGCAGAGGCACGTCAGTCCTGCTGCCCGTGACGGTGGCCACCACCACCACCGCCGCCGCCCGCACCACGCCCCGGTCCATTGCCGCCGCCGCGACCGTTGCCGAAGCCCTGGCCGCCGTCCGGCCCGCCGCGGCCCCAGCGGTACTGATGCCCCCGGCGCACGCCCTCGGCCGCGAGATCGAGCAGCCGCCGCTGCTGACCCGCGTCGAGATGATGCCGCACGGAGAGCACGAAACGCATCACCCGCCGTTCCATCGCGTTGTCCGCCTGCAACGCCTGTTCCAGCCCGGCGATGATCTCCTCGTCGGAGGCGTCGGACTGTTCCAGCAGCGCGGCGAGATCCGCGCGGGCCGCGTCCCGCGCCGCGCGCAGCCGCTGCAGGTCCGTCTCAAACTCGGGATCATCCCTGCGCAACTCCTGCTGCGCCTCGGCGGACAGACCCAGATGGGTATACAGCGCCCGCGTCGGAGAGCCCGGTCCCCGAGTGGCCGGCGCCGCGGTGCTCCTCGCGGCCATGGTGATCAGGTAGCCTGCGGCCGCGCCGCAGACGCAGACCACGGCCCATGCGAGTACCCGTGAGCGGGTCATGGCGTCACCTCCCCGGCGGCCGGATCGTCCGCATCGTCGGCGGGCGACAGCAGCGGGCTGATCATGTTCGTTCCGCTCAAAGCGTCGAACCCCATGAGTGAGACGAGTTCGGTGCGATCCACGGCGGCATCGCCCGGGACCCGCGTCGGCGGTCCTGCCACCCACGCGGTCAGCGAGCCGATTCCCGCCGCCACCGCCACGCTGGCCGCGAAACGCAGGACGCCCGTCCAGCGCGGGGCAAGCCTGCGTTCCGCCTGTGCGGCGGTCACGATGGCCGTGGTCAAATCCCGCTCCGGCGGAGGGTGGTCGCCCTCCGCCAGAAGCTGCCACGTGGCGTTCAGGTCGGCATGAAGCTCGCGGCAGCGGTCGCAGGCAGCCAGATGCTCCCATACCGCCGCCGCCCGCCCGGCGTCCAGCCGCCCGGCGATCAGCGCCAACAGCGTCAAATCGTCCACACACGTGGTCATGGTCGCACCCTTTCATGAAACGACCGCCGGCCGCATCGCCTGCGGTGTTTTCGTCAAACGTCCCGCCACTCCCGCAGCCGCTCGCGCAGCGTCCCGTAGGCCCGCACCAGCAGCGACTCGATCGCCCCGCGGCTGAAGCCGGTCACCGCCTCGATTTCCTCGTGGCTGAGCCCCTCGAAACGGTGCAGCACCAGCACCGCCCGCTGCCGGTCGGGCAGCGACATCACCGCGTGCCGCACCGCGTCGCGCCGTTCGGCCCGTTCGCCGGGCAGGGTCGTATCCGCCGACCGCGGCTCGGGCGGATCGACCTCGGCCAAGGCCCGCGGTTTCCGCCGCTTGGCATCGTCCAGGCAGAGGTTCACGACCACCCGATGCAGCCAGGTGGTCAGCGCCGCGGTGGGTCGATAGCGGGCCGCGGCCCGATACAGGCGCAGGAACGTTTCCTGGGTGATGTCATCGGCGGTATCGGCGTTGTGGGTCAGCCGGCAGGCCAGGCGGCGGACCCGCTGCTGATGCCGGCGGACCAGGATCTCCAGCGCTTCCATGTCCCCGCCGGCAAGCCGCTGCATCAGGATCGCATCGGAGCAGCCTTCATCGTCGGCAGTGGAGATCGGTCGCATGTTCGCATTCTGCGAGCCGGTCTTCGCGGTTGCAAGCCGCAACGATTCGGAATCCATCGCAGGAAAACTCGGACCGGCTCGTTTCATTTGTGTTTACCCGATCGGGATG
>CAYVVX010000483.1:4499-4780 GCA_964455315.1 uncultured Planctomycetales bacterium
CGGTCTTGGCGAGGGCTCATCGGGTTTGAACGAGGGACTCGCCGGTTTCCTGCGGTTTTCTTGGACAGCCGCGGAAACCGGCTGACGGGAGGTGTGATCGTGAACGTTTTATGCCGCTGCAGCAGAACCATTCTGGCGGTCGGGTGTATCGTGCTGGCATTGGGTTTCGGCGTGGCGATGGCCGGGCCCTTTGGTGGCGGTAACGGACAGGGGCGGGGTCGCGGCTGTGCCGGTATCCGTGCCGGCACCTCTGCTGCTTCTATGATGCCGGGGTTGTCAAG
>CAYVVX010000484.1:0-2907 GCA_964455315.1 uncultured Planctomycetales bacterium
CTGGCAGTACATCGATACCAATCTTCCCGAGGCGACGTTCTGCACGCTGACCGCCCTGTGGACCGGCGGCACCACCGCCCCGGCGACCATCAGCTACGGCATCGAGATCCGCGAGAACGACGAGAACGGCACAGTCCTCGCCTCAACGGCGCCCCGTATGGCTACTGACAAATTCGATTGGACCCTTTCCAAGGATATCGTCACGCTGCCGGGCGGGCCGAAGAAGCTGGCGGTGCTGGTCTATGCCGAAAACTCCGATGCGGTCGACGCGGGCATGCACTTTGATGAGCTGCTGCTCCGTACCGGCGCTGACCTGTGGCCGGACGCGGATGGCGACGGCGACGTGGATGGACAGGACTTCGCGGCGTTCCAGCTCTGCCTGACCGGTGCGGATGCCGGTCCGTACAGCGATGAGAGCTGTGCCCGGTTCGATCGTAACGATGACACGGACGTCGACGCGGCCGACTTCGCCGAGTTCGCCAACTGCGGCACCGGTCCGGACGTTCCGCTGACCCCGGCCAACCTGCCGGTGGGCTGCTCGCTGTAGGCCTGTTGCCCGCGTCAGGCCTCCCTGGCGCGAGGATGTGTTCATTCTCGAGGCCCCATCCATCGTTCGACGATGGATGGGGCCTTGCTCATGGGCCACGCCGTGTTTGTCCCGCTTCATCCACCCCGCCGGCCATCGAATCAACGGACAGGGCGGCCCCGGGACCGTATAATTGTCTGATCCGATCGGACCTATCGCCCATGTTCCGTGCGGTCAGCGACCGCACGCCAGGAGGAATCGACCCATGACCACACCGCTGGCCGAAAGACGACTGCTGATTTTTGTCGATGACGCTTACGAGGATCTGGAACTCTGGTATCCGAAGCTGCGGATGATCGAGGCCGGTGCCGAGGTGGTGGTCGCCGGACCGCAGGCGGACACCGTCTATCGCGGCAAGAACGGCTATCCGTGCCGCTCGGACGCGGCCATTTCGGGCATGAAGGCGTCGGACTTCGACGGCGTGATCGTGCCCGGCGGCTTCATGCCCGACAAACTGCGCCGCGATCCGCAGGTGCTGGCCCTGGTCAAGGCGTTTGCCGACGCGGGGCAGTTGGTGGCCGCGATATGTCATGGAGGCTGGATTCCGATTTCGGCGAAGGTGTACCGGGGGGTGAAGGTGACCGGGTCGCCGGGCATCCGGGACGACCTGGTCAACGCGGGGGCGGTATGGGAGGACGCGGCGGTGGTGATCGACCGCCACTTCGTCTCCAGCCGCAAGCCGGATGATCTGCCCGACTTCTGCCGGGGCATCCTCAAGGTGCTCGCGGAGCAGCCGCGGCGGAAGGGGTGATCGCGTGCGCGTGGCCATCCTCGGCTGCGGTTACGTGGGGACCGGGATCGGCGCCGCCCTGACCGCCGCCGGGCACGATGTGCTCGGCACCACCACCACGCGGGATCGCTTCGGCGAGCTTGAAGCCGCGGGCATCGCCCCGCGCCTGCTGGATGTGGCCGACCTCGAGACCCTGCGCCGGTTGCTCGTAGATCGCGACGCGGTGTACCTGACCGTCGCGGCCGGGCGGCAGCACGCCGACTACGAGCGGATCTATCGCCGGGCGGTGGACCACCTGCTCAGTGCTTCACGGGGTTCGGCGGTTCGCCGGGTGATCTACACGTCGTCCACTTCCGTTTACGGCCAGACCGACGGCAGCGAGGTCGACGAAACATCGCCGACCGAGCCGGACAGCGTCAATGGTCGCATCCTGGTGGAGACCGAGCGGGCCCTGCTGGCCGGCGGTGCGGGGATCGGCCTTCCCGCCACGGTGCTGCGGCTGGCGGGCATCTACGGTCCCGGTCGCGGGCCGCAGAATCGCGTCGCGGCACTGGCCGGCAGCACCCGCGACGACGGCGACGCCTGGGTGAACCTGATCCATCGCGACGACATCGTGGCCGCGGCGGTGCGACTGCTCGATGTGCCGCATCACGGGGTGCTCAATCTCAGTGATGATTGTCCGTTGCGCAGGCGGGAGTTGTACGACCTTATCGCGGCGGGTGCCGGCCTGGTGCCGATCCGGTGGCGAACGCCCTCGGGGGTTCCCGATCTCGGCAAACGCGTGCGCAGCGAACGCATCCGCGAGCTGCTGGGGCTGCGCCTGGCCCATCCCTCGGCGCCGGCGTTCTATCGCGGCGGACCCGGCAGTCCGCCTGTCCGAGCCGGGGACTGAACGCGCTCAGGCGGGAGCCTTGGACTTGAACCGCATGATTTCCTGGTCGGTGACCAGCATATCGACGCGCATGTCCAAATCGTCGGTCGGCACCTGGTCGACGATCTGCTCGGCTATGGCCAGCCCGCAGGCGAGCCCACGGAAATCAGGGTGGGCCAGGAAGCGGTCGTAGAATCCCCGCCCGCGTCCGATGCGGTTGCCCTGGCGGTCGAAGCCGAGCCCGGGGACCAGGACCAGGTCGATGTCACCGACCGGGATGGGCATGCCCTGCTGCGGCTCGCGAATGCCCAGGGGTGACTCGCCGATGTCATCGGAAAGGGAGCGAACCTCGAGCGGCAGCATGCGGCGCTGTTCCCAGCTCACCTTGGGCGCCAGCACGCGTTTGCTGGCCCGCCAGGCGTCGACCACCAGCGGCGAGGTGTCGATCTCGCTGGGCAGCGACAGGAAGACCATCACGATCTCGGCCCGGGCGTACTCCTTCGAGCCGATGAGCTGTGCACAGGCCAGGTGTGAGCGGGCGTGCAACTGCTCGGGGGTCACCCGCTCGATGACCTGACGTAGATGCTGGCGAAGCTCTTTCTTGGTCACGACCTTATGCCTCGGGTCCGGCGGAGTTCTCACCCGGATACGAACGCTCGGAATCGGCTTCCACCGCGGCCGCGCGAATCTTTGCCAGGTAAGCGGCGATCACGGCCTCAT
>CAYVVX010000484.1:2917-4777 GCA_964455315.1 uncultured Planctomycetales bacterium
CGCGTCCGGTGGGTACATAGTACTGCTTGTCCACACCCAGATACTCTTGATCGACAAATCCGCCCTCGTAACTGTGGGCATACTTGTAGTCCTGCCCGTGCCCCAGCCGGGCCGCGCCTGCGTAGCTCTTGTCGCGCAGGTGCCGCGGCACGGGCACAGTCCGCCCTTCACGGACATCGGCGGCGGCGTTCCAGATGGCCTCCGCGCTGGCGTTCGACTTCGGCGCCGTGGCCACATAGATCACCGCCTGGCTCAGCGGCAACTGGCACTCGGGCATGCCCACCAGCAGGGTCACCTGGGCGGCGGCGTTGGCCACCACCAGGGCCATGGGGTCGGCGTTGCCGACATCCTCGGCCGCGCAGATGGTCACCCGCCGGGCGACGAAGCGCGGGTCTTCGCCCGCCTCCAGCATCCGCGCCAACCAGTATACCGCCGCATCGGGATCACTGCCGCGCATGGATTTGATCAGGGCGCTGGCCGCGTCGTAGTGCTCGTCCCCGGTGCCGTCGTAGACGATGGCTTTACGCTGGATGGATTCCTCGGCCACGGCCAGGTCGATGACCACTTTTCGGCCCGTGGGGGGCTGTTTTCCGGGGTCGCGGCCGTCCGGGGGCGTTTGCCCGGTTTGAAGGTCGAGCTGCGACAGGAGGGCCACTTCCAAGGCCAGCAGCGCCCGGCGGGCATCGCCGTCGGAGGTCACTGCCAGGTGGTTGATGGCCTCGTCGGTGGCGGCGACGGCGAAGCGCCCCAGGCCGTTTTCCGAGTCGGCGACCGCCCGCAGCAGGAGGGTGCGGACGTGGTCGACGCTGAGCGGCTCGAACTGGAAGATCTGGCTGCGCGAGACCAGGGGGGAGTTGATGCTGAAGAAGGGGTTTTCGGTGGTGGCTCCGATGAGGATGATCAGTCCGTTTTCCACGTCGCCCAGCAGGATGTCCTGCTGGGCCCGGTTGAAGCGGTGGATCTCGTCGAGGAACAGCACGGTACGCTTGCCGCCCGCGGCCAGCCGCTCGCGGGCCCGGGCCAGGATCTCGCGCACCTCCTTGACGCCGACCGACGCCGCGTTGACCTCCTCGAAAGCTGCCTGGGTATGCCCGGCGATGATGTGGGCCAGCGTGGTTTTGCCGGTGCCGGGCGGGCCGTAGAAGATGGCGCTGCTCAGCCGGTCGGCCGCGAGCATCCGCCTGAGCAGCTTGCCGGCGCCGACGAAATGGTCCTGCCCGACGAACTCGTCCAGCGTGCGCGGGCGCATGCGCACCGGCAGCGGCGAGACGCGCTGAAACGCGGCCTTGCGCTGCTGGGTGAAGAGGTCCATGAGCCATCCGCCGGGGCGAGTCCGAACAAATCGCGAACAGGTGATTCTAGTCTTCGCGGGGAACAGTCACAAGCCGGGCCATGTTCCTGCCTTGCCCGTCGCCGCCGCCGGTTGTCTAATACTCCGGCGATTTGCCGCGGAGGCCGCCTTTGAAACCCGTGATGGAGCCATGACGTGAAACCCAACCTGTCCCGACGCGCGTTCCTTTCCGCCTCCACGGCCGCGGCGTTGACCGCCACCGCCCGCACCCGGGCCGCCGACGGGGCCAATGACAAGCTGGCCGTCGGGCTGATCGGCTGCGGCGGGCAGGGGCGATACGACACCCGCTCCATCCTGGAGGTGGGTGAGGGCAAGGTGGTGCTCGCGGCCGTGTCGGATGTGGACCCGCAGCGTATGCAGGACACCGTCGGGGAGACCCACGGCACATACGGCTACAAGCCGGAGATGCACCAGGACTTCCGGCGCGTGCTGGACCGCAAGGACATCGACATCATCGTTGTGGGCACGCCGGATCACTGGCATGCCGCCTGTGCGATCCTGGCCTGCCA
>CAYVVX010000485.1:0-4754 GCA_964455315.1 uncultured Planctomycetales bacterium
GGCAGCCCGCTGGGCCGCGAAAGGGGTGCTCTTGCGGGTGCCCTTGAACCCCACCGTGCCCGCCGACGCCCAGGCCAGGGTCTCCCCGGCGGTGTCGGTGATGGTGATCATGGTGTTGTTGAACGTCGCCCGGATATGGGCGATGCCGCGGGCGACACTGCGCCGGACTTTCCGCTTTCCGCTTTTAGCCACGATGCAGCTCCTTCACACCCTTCTTCCCGGCGACTGTCTTGCGCGGGCCCTTGCGGGTACGGGCATTGGTTCGCGTACGCTGTCCCCGGGCGGGCAGGCCCCGGCGATGACGCAGCCCGCGATAGCAGGCGACGTCCCGCAGCCGGGCGATGTTCTGCTGAACCTGCCGCCGGAGCTGACCCTCCACCGCGAAGTTGCGGTCGATCACGCCGGCGATGCGGGTGACCTCGTCCTCGGTCAGATCCTTGGACTTTACGCCCGGCTGGATCCCGGCCTCCTTGAGCACCTGCAGAGCCAGGTGCGGGCCGATCCCGTAGATATAGCGCAGCGCAATTTCAATGCGCTTGTCATTCGGAACGTCGACACCAGCGATACGCGGCACGTTGCCACTCCTTTACCATCACCGCCGAAGCAGAACCCGGCGGGCGGATCAAATCATCCCTGCCGCTGCTTGTGGCGCGGGTTCGTGCAGATCACACGGACCACGCCGCGACGGCGGATGATCTTGCAGTTCTCACAGATCCGGCGGACAGAACTTCGCACTTTCATGATGCACCTCCCGTCGTCCGGTCGCCGCGCGTCAGCGCCCGTCTGTCAGCACGTCGGCGCCCGCGGCGGTCACGGCGATGGTGTGCTCGAAATGGGCGGCATACTTGCCGTCCTGGGTCACCACCGGCCAGCCGGTCGCATCTCCAAACTCGACTTTCGCGGTGCCCATGTTCACCATGGGTTCCACCGCCAGCGTCATCCCCTCCAGCAGCAGGAAATCCTGCCGCCGGTCGCGGGGATCAACATAGTTCGGCACCTTGGGCTCCTCGTGCATGCCCTTGCCGATGCCGTGTCCGACAAACTCACGGACCACCGAAAACCCGGCGGCCTCGACCTCGGCCTGCATGGCCGCGGCCACATCGCTCCACCAGCGCTTCGGGCGGATCCGCTCGACCGCGATCCGCAGCGCCCGGGTGGTCACCTGCAGCAGACGCTCGACGTCCGGCGCGACCTGGCCCACCGCGATGGTGGTGGCGCTGTCGCCGCAGTAGCCGTCCAGCCGAACGCCGCAGTCGACACTGACCACGTCGCCCTCGTTCAGCGGCGTTTCCGTCGGAATGCCATGCACCACCTGCTCGTTCACGCTGGTGCACAGCGCCGCGGGAAACGGAAACTTCGCCTGCCGGTTGCGAACGCCGCGGAACAGGGCTTCCGCCCCGGCATCACAGATCATCCGCTCGGCTTCGGCATTGAGTTCCGCGGTACTGATTCCGGGGCGGGTCATCTCCCGCACGCGGCTCAGCACCTGGTGCACCACCCGGCCGGCACGCCGCATCTTCTCGATTTCCGCCGCCGTCTTCAGGGTGGCGGTCTCGGCTCGTCGCATGCTTCCTTTCAAGGTCTGCCTCGCGAGCCGGGCCGGGGCTGCCGTCGCCTGATCCCCGGCCGTGCCTCCAGATCCGGGGGCCGTCACCAGTTCCGCCTCCCGGCGATTCACTTTCCTGATGCCCTGACCACCCCGCCGGTGTCAAGGGACATCCGTAATCTTAGGTCGCCCGCACCGGCAGGCAAACCACACCCGGCCGCGCGGTCAATCACTGCCCAGGAAGCCCTTGTAGTTCCGCATTACCAGGTTGGCCTCGATCCGCTGAACCACGTCCAAAGCCACGCTCACCACGATCAGCAGGCCGGTACCGCCCAGGAACGACGCCACCGTGTAGCTGATATTCATACTCTCGGCGATCACCGAGGGAATCACGCCGATGATGGCCAGAAAGGCCGCGCCGACGTAGGTGATCCGGCCCATGACCCGCTCGAGGTAGTCGGCCGTCCGTTTGCCGGGGCGCAGACCGGGGATGAAACTCCCGTAGTCGCGCAGGTTGTTGGCCATCTCCTTGGGCTGGAACTGCACCGCGGTCCAGAAGTACGCGAAGAAGAAGACCAGCCCGATGTAGCTGGTGGTCCACACGAAGGAACCGTAGCGGAAGCTGTTATCCAGGAAGCCCAGGAAGCTGCTGCCCGGCCAGGCGTTGTGCAGGGATCCGATCAGGATACCCGGGAAAATCATCAGCGAGCTGGCGAAGATGATCGGCATGACGCCGCCGTGGTTCACCCGCAACGGCAGGAA
Organism: uncultured Planctomycetales bacterium; assembly: GCA_964455315.1. Taxonomy (GTDB): domain Bacteria; phylum Planctomycetota; class Phycisphaerae; order UBA1845; family PWPN01; genus CAYVVX01. The sequence goes on from CAYVVX010000485.1 coordinate 2,309, forward strand.
CTGCCTCTGCCCGCCGAGCACCCGCCGGCCGCGGGTGTGCTTGGCCTGCTGGATCGGAATCCGCCGCTGAGCCTGGGTGATCAGGATCGAGCCGGCCACCACGCTGATGAAGGCCACGATCAGGAACAGGATCTTCGGCGGGGTGATGGTCGCGGAACTGGTCGCCGCGGCCATGTCGAAATTGGAGGTCTTCCACACCTCGATGATCGCGTTGGGCATGCGGGCGATGATGCCGGCCATGATGATCAGGCTGATGCCGTTGCCGATGCCGTACTCGTCGATCTGCTCGCCCAGCCACATCAGGAACACGGTGCCGGTGGTCAGCGCAAGCACCGACATCCCCCAGAAGACCATGCTCCCTTCAAATTCCAGATACACATAGCCGCGGTTCTGCATGTAGTTGACCCAGAATACGGCCTGGATCAGGCATAAACCCACGGTCGCGTAGCGGGTGTATTCCTGGATTTTCTTCCTTCCGGATTCGCCTTCCTTCTGGAGCTTCTCCAGCGAAGGCACCACCGTGCCGAGAAGCTGGAAGATGATGCTCGCCGAGATGTAGGGCATGATGCCCAGTCCGAAGATGGTGCTCTGCTGAAGATCGCCGCCGGTGAACAGGGAGAAGGCGGCGGCGAGCTGTCCAAAGCCGCCGCTGCTCTGCTTCTTGACCGACTCAGCCATCTTCTCCTGGTTCATTCCCGCCAGGGGCACGGCGAAGCCGAGCCGGTAGACGATGAGGAGGAAGATCGTAAACAGGATCTTCTTCCGCAGTTCCGGAATCCTGAAGATGTTGGCAATGATCTTGAACATCACTCACACCCCTCGAGGGCGGCGGACACAACTCCGGGCAGACCGCCTCAGGCGGTTGCCTTCACCGTGCCGCCGGCCTGGGTGATCTTCTCGGCGGCCTTGGCGCTGAACGTACTCGCCTCGACCTCCAACTTCTTGCTGAGCTCGCCGTCCGCCAGGATCTTCACCGGGCGGTTGGCGTCATGAATCAGACCGGCCTGCTCCAGCACCGCGGGATTCACCACGGCGCCGCTCTCGAACCGGTCGTTGAGCGTCCGCACGTTGACCACCTGGTACACGGTGGTGAACTGGGCATTGCTGAATCCGCGCTTGCGGATGCGGCGGAACAGCGGCAGTTGCCCGCCCTCGCTGAGCCGCCGGGTCGCCCCGCCGGCCCGCGCGCCCAGGCCCTTGTGCCCGCGTCCGCTGGTCTTGCCGTGTCCCGAGCCGATGCCGCGCCCGATGCGCTTGCGACGCTTGTTCCGGCCGGCTCCGGTGAGAATGTCCTGGATCATCATGGCCGTGATACTCCCGATCCGATCTACGATACCAGCGTCACCTGGCGGAGACCGGCGACCTGCTCACGCGTGCGCAACTGGGACAGACCGTCGTAAGCCGCCTTGACCAGGTTCTTCGGGCTGGTCGAGCCGTAGGACTTGGTCAGCACATCCTTGACGCCGGCCAGTTCCAGAACCGCCCGGACGCTGCTGCCGGCGATGACGCCGGTGCCCTCGCCGGCGGGGATCAGCGCCACCTTGCTGGCTCCGAAACGTCCGATGACCTGGTGCGGGATGGTGGTGCCCTCGATCCGCACTCTCAGCATGTCCCTTCGAGCCGCCTTGGTGGCCTTCTCCACGGCATTGGGCACTTCGTTGGCCTTGCCGTAGCCGATGCCCACCTGGCCCTGGCGATCGCCCACCACCACCAGCGCCGAGAAGCTGAAGCGCCGTCCGCCCTTGACCACGGTCGCGCAGCGATACACCTTGACGACAATCTCGTCGCCGCTGCCTTCCGAATCCCGGTCGCGACGGGGCCCGCGTCGACCGCGGCCACGTCCTTCGCCGCCGCCGCCGCCGCCACCGCGCTGATCACCCGACCGACCGCCGCCCTGCGGCGCGGACGCGCCTGCGGCGGGCGATGCCCCTGCCGGGCTCTCCGCCGCCTGCGGCTCCGGTGCCGGCTGCTTGGTTACCTCGTCTGCCATGCGTGCCTCGATGAATGAAGGCTCTCCGCCGCGGCGCCCGGGCCGGCGGCCGATGCCTCTAGAATTTCAATCCCGCTTCGCGGGCGGCGTCGGCCAGGGCCTTCACCCGCCCGTGGTACTTGTACGCGCTGCGGTCGAAAGCGACCTCGGTGATGCCCTTGGCCCTGGCCCGTTCGCCCAGGGCCTTGCCCACCGCCACGGCGGCCGCCTTGTTCCCGCCGTAGCCGATGCCCGTGCGAAGCTCGCGGCTGCGACTGCTGGCCTCGGCCAGGGTCGCGCCCGAGACGTCGTCGATGAGCTGGGCGTAAATGTTCTGCAGACTGCGGAAGACGATCAGCCGGGGTCGCGCCGCGGTGCCCTGCACCTTCTTGCGCACCCGCAGCCTTCGCCGCTCCCGACTCCGCCTGACCTTTTCAAGCACACTCATGATGCCACCTGGTAACTCTAGCCGGTCGA
>CAYVVX010000486.1:0-4753 GCA_964455315.1 uncultured Planctomycetales bacterium
CATGTCGCTCGCACGCTGGATCCGGTGGGCCATGTTGAGTGGCATGGCCGGGCCGATCATCCTGTTTCAGGCGGCGGGTTGTGTCATCGACCCCGATATCTTTCTCCGGGCTGGGCTTCAAATCGCGTCCGAGGTGGCGGTGTTCGCCTTGGACAATCTGCTGGTGGGGCTGCGCTGAAACCGGCGCTGCTCCGCACGTCCCTATCTTAGGAGGCTTCAAGCCATGTGGCGAAGGAATTGGATGCGCCTGCTGCCCGCCCTGACCGTGTGCGGCGTTTTGAGCGGATGCGGCGGAGTCACCGACCGGCAACTGGCGGACTTCGCCACCACGACCGGCATCCGTGTTGTGGTGCAGGCGCTGAGCAGCATTGCCGAATCGCTGATCCTCCAGAATTTCGGCTCGACCTGACAGAACCGGATAGCATCGGGAGATTCCGCGATGAAGCCCGATTGTTGGAGGTAATCTCTTGCGTCAGCTTCAGGCTGGAAGCATCGCCGGCAGGCCGGTCCGCGTGACCGCGCTGTCGACGCTGTTGCTGTGTCTGTCCCTCGTCGTCTCCGTCGGAGCCCAGGAGGCGGAGACGCAACCAGTCCCCCAGCCGCCCGCACCCGCCGCGCCGGATACCGCCGCCGTCCCCCTGATCGGCGCCCCGACGCTCCTGCTCAACAAGGCCATGTATCACTACGGGCGGCGCGAATTCACCGAGACGATTGAAACCCTGGACCGCCTGCTCGCGGCGGAGCCCGATCAGCCCTACGGCCTGTTCCTGCGGGCCCTGGCCCAGGGGCAGGTGGCCCTGGGCAGTGCCTTCGAGGAGCGCCGCGCGGTCGCCGCCCCCCGGCCCGCGGACGCGGAAGCGGCCCGTGCCGCGGCGGTCGAGAAATACCGCCTCATGCGCGACGACATGGATCGCCTGCTCAAGCTGCCGCTCAACACGGATCTCTTCATCGCCCATCTGATCGACGGCGTGCTGCGGAGCAAACTCGCCCAGTATCCGGAGGGAACCACCCGCGATGAGCGCCTGGCCCACCGGTCCGAGCTGCTGGGGCAGGCCCGTCAGGCGCTGGAGACGTATCTCCATCCACCCGCGGAGAGCGGCCTGGCCGCCCCCGAGGGGCTCAATCGCGTACGCGCGGAGTACTTCCTTGGCGTGGTCCTCTACCGGCAGTCACTCCGTCCCGCCGAGACTGCCGGTGCCCCCGACGAGCTCGCCGACGTTCAGGCACTCGAAGCGGCGGCCGCGGTCATGCGCCCCCTGGCCGACGCGGAATCCGAGACCCACGTTCCCAAGCTGCTGCCCGAAGGCACTGCCTCCACCGAGGTCCGGCGCTGGACCAGCTATCCGACCTTGTACATGGGCTTGATCGACTATCGGCTGGCCAACGATGCCGCGGCGCGAGGTGACGGCAAGACCGCTCACGAGCGGTTCCTTCAGGCCCAGTCGTATCTGCAGTCGGCCGGCGAGCTGGATCAGGATCCGGAGGTGGGATCGCTATCCGGCTCCGTCATCCCGGATATTCTGGCCGAGCATCTGCCGGCCATCGAGGAAGTGCTTACGGCCCCGGTCAGCGCCCCGGTCGAGGACTTTTTCATCGAGTGGCGTTCCGGTTTCGCGTACGACACCAACGTGATCCTGCTCGGCCAGAACACGCCTGCCCCGCGGGGCATCGGCGGCAAGGAGGACTTCCGCTTTCGCACCGGCGTGGACCTGGGCTACACGCTCGATCTGGCCAAGATCGATCCGAGCCTGGACCGCTGGACCATCGGCCTTCTGGGTCGCTCCTCGGCGAGCTGGCACGGCGACATCCACGAGTACAACGAGCAGGACTACGGGGGCAGCGCCGCGGTGCAGTATGCGCTGATGACCTCCGAAGAGGTCGGCGCGGGCAACGGCCCGCTGCTGTTCAATCTGCAGTACGACTACGACTACTTCCTGCTCGGCAACAACGGCTTTCTGAAGACCAACCGGTTGACGCCGCGGCTGACCTACTTCTCCGACGATCAGCACGGCGCCAGCATGCTGGGGATGCGCTACGAGGATCGCAACTACCTCGAAGAGCTCTACAACACGCGCTTTGATCGGGACGGCAACTACTTCGCCTTCACCGCCATGCACGCCCACGAGGTGCTGGACATGAGCCCGGTCTGGCACGACGCCGGTATCGAGCCCTGGGGGCTGGATAAAGACCCGGTCGAGGGCGACAGCGATTACCCGCGCTGGCTGCGGCCTTATCTCGGCTTCGAGTACGGCTGGGATTCCACCCGGGGCGAGGAATATGACGCCAAGCGGTACCTGCTGGCCGGCGGCGTCGAGGTGCCGCTGCCCTACGGTGTGCTGCTCGATCTCAGCGGGCAATGGGAGTGGCAGAACTACGGCGGCAGCGCCGGCGGCAGCATCATCGACTTCCATCGCAAAGGTCGGGATGATTTCATCCAGCGCTACGCGATCGGCCTGCTGCGGCGTTTCGTGCTGGTGCCGGGCAAACCCGAGAGCCGCTACAACCTGGACATCGATCGGCTGGTCATGATCGTGCGGACGGACGTGCAGTTCACGGATGATGATTCCAACGTGGAAGATCGGCTCGGGCAGGCGATCTTCTCCTATGATCGCGCCATCTACGGCGTGAGCGTTTCGCTGTTCTGGAATTGACGCTCCGCCGCCATGACATGCAATCCCCGCGGTGCACACCGGGCTACCGCGGATAGCTCAGGTGAGGTGAATCGTGTTCGAGATGAGCAGACGACAACCGTGGATCATCGCGGTGATGCTGGCGGCTTGTGCCCCGGCAGTCGCGCAGGACTTCAGCGGAGCCTGTACCGCGCTGCTGCCGCCCGACCGGGGGGTGATCGTCATCGATGATCTGGAAACGCCCCTGAGCGCCAACATGCCCGCGGTTCTCGCCGGCACTCTGGAGGGCGGATTCCTCGAGATTCGAACCGTGGCTGAAAACCAGGCGGCGTTTTATCTCGCCGACGCGGGATCGGAGCTGGGCCTGTATCTCGATTCCGAATCGACCCTCACGCTGGGGCCGTCGGGCGACCCGCGGCGCCGGTTGGGCGTGAAGCGCGGCGAGGTCGTGATCAGCTTTCTATCGCGCGATAACCGTCCACTGGTCATTTCGCTGCCCGATGGATGGGTGCGGCTTGAGTTCGGGCTGGTGGTGATCAAAGCCGCGGAAGGCACCGTCGATGTGGCCCTGGCCAACGGGCTGGCGGCGAGATTCCAGGGCGAACTGCCTGAGGGTGATCCTCTTCAGGCCCGCGACGGGGAGACGCTGGAGGAGCGGCCCTCCGCGGGAGAAGCAGCATCCGCAATGATCGAACGCCTGACCCGGGCGGGCTTATCGGACGCCCCAACAGACTGGCTGGCCAAGGCGGAGAGCGGTGATCTGATTCCGACGCCCCAGCCGGGACAGGCGGCCCGGCAGGTCGCGGCGAGCTTCTCGGCCGGTCAGCCGGTAAATCAGCCGGTGGGCGTGAACGCATCCACGGCGGTAACGGGCACCAGCGTGGCGGCCACCGTCACCACGCCGATCGTCACGCAGGCACAGGCTTTCCTGGTCAGCCAGAACCCGGCGACAGTGCTGGTTGGTTCGCGTCTGGAGCGGGCCCGGATTATCGGAAGCCCCGGCACCACGGGAGCGGGCACGGGAATCCGGTTTAATCCGCAGGTGCGGGGACCTTTGGGATTGATCGGTCGGTAGGCGCGGGGTAGAATCGAGTGCAAATGGGCCTGCCGCCGGGGGGCGGCGACTGCCGCCTGACAGCGAGACTCGGGACGCGCTGTGCGAATGGCGGAGTAGGGCCATCAGTTCCAGAATACTCTCGAAACGGATTCAAAGACTGCGACCCAGGGACGGCGGCGGGCACGGCATTCGTGCGGCACGCCGGGGGGTTGATCAAGGAGCACTGCTCGTGAGCAAGCGAAAACTGGTATCCGCGGGTCTGTTGTCTTGCCTTCTGGCCCTGGCCGGTTGTGGCGGACAGACGCCTCTTCCTCCGGAGTTCACGCCGCCGGCAGGGGACCCCGCTCCCTCCAATCCCAATGATCCGTCCGCCGGTCCGCCGCGCGCCCCGGCCCCGGGCGATGTGTTTTCACTCTCAACCAACCGCTCCTTTGTCCTGACCGGCAACCCGGAGCAGGGCTCGGTGCGTCTGTCCCTGACCGTGCCCGCCAACGTCGGCGTCGACACCGTCAACTGGCGCATCGGCGAAGTTCGGACGCGCTCCGGGCGGCTGCTCTTCGACGCCGGGGATGGACAGGAGGCCCCCGAGAGTCTTGGTGAAGTTGTCCCCGCGGCCGACAACCTCTCCGCCCAGTACACCGCCCCAGATCTCTTCGTCGATGGAGACGGCAACCTCGTCACCGAACCCGTCCAGGTCATTGTGGCGGTCACCGCCCCCGAGCCCCAGGGCCAGCCGGCCGATAACGCCCGCCTGGCGCCTCCTGGTGAATTCGTGGCCGCCTCCTTCTCCATCGAGGTTCGCCCGTCCGGCGGCCCGTTGACGGTGACGGCGACCGTGACGCCCAACAACGTGACCATCAACGGCAACAATCCCCTGGTGGACAACCGAACCGCAGTACTCGAAGCGGTGATTACCGGCGGAAGCCTCGTGGAGGGCAGCTTGTACGAGGTGGTGTGGTCCCGTGGCGGCGAGCGACGCACGCCCGCGGGGCAGGGTGAGTCGGTCGGGATCCGCGACAGCGTTGATGATCCGGACACGCTTCCCGACACGATTTTCTCTCAGCGT
>CAYVVX010000487.1:0-4737 GCA_964455315.1 uncultured Planctomycetales bacterium
TCGACCACGCGACTATTCGACCTCCACCGCCATCGCCACCGCCTCGCCGCCGCCGATGCACAGCGTGTCGATGCCGATCTTCGCGCCTTTGTGTTTCATCGCGTTCAGCAGCGTGACCAGCGTCCGCGCCCCGCTCGCCCCGATCGGATGCCCCAGCGCCGCCGCCCCGCCGAATACGTTGACCTTCTCGCGCGGGATGGACAGATCCTTCATCGCCGCCATCGCCACCACCGCGAACGCCTCGTTGATCTCGAACAGCCCCACGTCCGACACTTTCAGCGACAGACCGTCCATCAACCGCCGCAGCGCCGACACCGGCGCCAGCGTGAACCACTCCGGCTCGATCGATGCGGTCGCGTACCCCAGGATGCGGGCCTGCGGCTTGACCCCCAGGCTCCTGGCCTTCTCCGGCGACAGCACCACCACCGCCGCCGCCCCGTCGTTGATGCTCGAGGCGTTGCCCGCGGTCACCGTGCCGTCCTTGCGGAACGCCGGCTTGAGCTGGCGGAACTTCTCCTCGTTGAACCGCTTGGGCTCCTCGTCCTCGCTGACCGTCACCGGCTTGCGGGCCACCGTGACCTCGATGGGCACGATCTCATCCGCAAACGCGCCGCCGGACATCGCCTGCTGCGCCCACTTGTAGCTCTGCACCGCGAAGTCGTCCTGGTCCTGCCGGCTGAACCCGTACTTGCTGGCGCAGCGATCCCCGCACATGCCCATGTGCATGTCGTTGTACACGTCCCACAAACCGTCACGGATCATGCTGTCGATCAGCTTGCCGTCGCCCATGCGGTAGCCGCTCCGCGCCGACTCCAGCAGGTACGGTGCCCGGGTCATGTTCTCCGTGCCGCCCGCCACCGCCACGCTGATGTCGCCGCACTGGATGCCCTGCGCGGCCAGCATGACCGCCTTGAGCCCCGAGCCGCACACCTTATTGACCGTGGTCGCGCCCACCTGCACGGGCAGACCCGCCCCGATGGACGACTGCCGGGCCACGTTCTGGCCCAGGCCCGCGCCGATGACATTACCGAAGATCACCTCATCGACCTGGTCGCCGGCCACCCCCGCCTTGGCCAGCGCCGCCTTGATGGCCGCGCCGCCCAGCACCGGTGCGGGCGTCTCGCTGAACACCCCGCTGAATCCGCCGATCGCCGTCCGAACACCCCCCGCGAGATACACGTCGCTTCTCATGGTTTCACCTCATCGGCCCGAAAGATGGGTCTGCAGAAACTGATACGTGGATATCACCATAAGTCCACCGCTCCGCCGACGCCAATGGCGGAGCGGTGGCATGGAATATCCGGGGGGGATCGCGGCCGGGACTGTCGCGCCGGGCTTCGCGGGGAGGCTGCCCCGCCGGGGGCTTACTTGGCGCCCGCTGCCGCCGGTTTGGCGTTCGCGTTCTTGCGGGCGAAGTCGGTCAGCGACTCCAGTGCCTTGGCGTTCGCCTGCACCACCGTCTGGGTATTGGTCCGCAACGTCGCCAGGCTCGCTTCCCACAGCTTCTGCGTCTTGGCCTGCAGGTCGGCCACCGACTCCGACTGGCCGGTCTCGAACGCCTTCTTCAACAGTTCCATGCTGTTGCGGGCATTCTGCTCGAGAACGTGCAGGTACTCCTCTGCGTTCTTCTGTGCCGCCGGGAGCACATCCCCGGCCACCGACGCCGCCTTGCGCTGCCAGTCCTGCACCGAGCCCGCATCACCCAGCAGGTCCGACCACCACTTGGTGGCTTCCTCCTGGGCCTTGACGCCGGCCTTCATCGCCGCGTCAAAGGTATCCACCGCCTGCTCGAACATGTCGGTCACGAACGTCTGTGATTTGGTTGCCATGCCACGACCCTTTGCAAAAGGAATCCAATGATGGAGCGAGGAACTACTACGACATCAGAAGCATACACCACGTTTCCGGACGGGTCAAGCCACTTTTGTGCACTTGCACAAACTTTTCCAAAAGTCGTCCGATAACGTGTTACGGGACAATGGTTTACCGGCGTGACACATTTGCACACGTTTACCCCCCGGACCCCTGGGCATCATCGCCATCGACACCCCCCTGCCGGGTCAGCGCCTCCACCTGGCGTCGCAGCTCCTCGACCTGGGCGCGCAGTTCCGCCGCCTCCTGGCCCGCGGCGGCCTCGGGCCTGCTCCCCGTGCCCGCGAACGGCCCCATGCCGGGAAACATCATCCCGGCGGCAAACGGGTTGAACATCGCCCGCGTCCAGTCGCCCATGGCGCCGGCCCCGGTGTGTAGCCCCATGCTTTGCCGAAGATACGCCTCAAACTGCCGCTGGGAGTCCAGGAAGGCGGATACGGCCTGGTTCAGGTAGCGGTCGATGAAGTCGCGCACCAGTTGCTCATTACTGCGGATCAGCCGGTGCAGCATGGGCACCGAGAAAATCTCCAGCTTGGGCGGGTCCAGATCCAGGATGATCTGGGCCAGCACTTTTCCGGTGATGTCCTGGCCGGTTTTGGAGTCAGTTACCTCGATCTCGCAACCATCCCGGATCAGCTCGTGGAGCTCCTCAAGGGTCACGTGGCGGCTGCGCGTCGCATCATAATACCGCCGGTTCGGATACTTTCGGACGGTGAGTTTTCTTGGGGAAGCTTCGTTAGTATCAGCCATAACATCCGTCCTCCAAGTGATTTATCAAGGCAGCGCCGCCCGGCAGCGCCGCCCGAGGAGCAGCCCATTGTGCGTATGCAAAATAATCATTTGCTCATCCGCACAAAAGGGAGTATACTTCCTGAAACCCACTTACGCGAGAAACACATCATGGAAATCAAGAGAAAAGTCGGGCTCGTCACCGGAGCCGCCAGTGGAATCGGCCAGGCCGTCGCGGAAGAGCTGATCCGCCGCGGGGTCAAGGGCATCGCCCTGGTTGACCGCACCCCCGCCGTCGAGGAAACGGCCGCCAAACTCAACGCCGATGCGGGCGGGCAGGTCGCCATCCCCTTCGTCGGAGACGTGACCGACTCGGCCTTCCGCACCCAGGTGTTCGAGGACACCCGCCAGCGCATCGGCGTGGTCAGCATCTGCGTCCCCGCCGCGGGCATCACCCGCGACGCCCTCGCGGTCCGGTCGAACAAGGAATCCGGCCGGATCGAGCTCTACCCGCTCGAAACCTTCCGCCTGGTCACCGAGGTGAACCTGATCGCGCCCATTTACTGGGCTCTGCAGATGGTCGCCTGCATCGCCGAGGATCGCCGGCTCCGCGGACTGGGACGATGGGAACCCGCCGAGCATCTCCAGGGCGCGGCCATCTTCATCGGCTCGGTCTCCTCCCAGGGCAACAAAGGCCAGATCGCCTACGCCGCCTCCAAGGCCGGCCTCGAAGGTGCCGCCGCCACAATCTCCAAGGAAGCCATCTTCTACGGCGTCCGCTGTGGCGTGATTCACCCCGGCTTCACCGACACCCCCATGGTCCGGGCCCTGGGTGAGGCCTACATCGCTGAGCACATTCTCCCCCAGACCCGGCTCCGCCGGCTGATCCGACCGCAGGAAATTGCCGACGCCATTTGTTTCATGATCGCCAACTCGGCGGTCAGCGGCGAGCTCTGGGCCGATGCTGGCTGGCATCCCCGGGCCTGACCCCCCGCCCCGGACGGCCCGCGACCCACTGGATCGCTCGTGTTCCGGCGCGCGGTCCATGGGTGACGGATTCTCGACTCCATAAAGCGACCAGACCTCCGCGCCGACCGGGCGGATGTTCCGAAGCAAATATCACAACCTGCCTTGATTCGTCACGGCCGGGAGGATATGCTCCGTTCCCGGGCGCTTCCCCGTTGTCCCACAACACGCTCGCTTGACTCTCACCGAGGGGAGCCCATGGCCGTTTCAGTTTGCACGCGCGGAATAACGTGGATTCACTCGCTCGGAGCGACAAGCTGAAGGTTCGCACTCGTACACTGGAGGCCACACCATGAAACCTCTCTCCGGAAAAGTCTGCCTGGTCACCGGCGGTTCCCGCGGCATCGGTCGCGCCACCGCAGAGGCACTTGCCGAGGCCGGTGCCGCCGTCGCGGTCAACTATCAGACCTCCAAGGATGTCGCCGAGGAAGTCTGCGCCAAGATCACCGCCGCCGGTGGCAAGGCCAAGGCCTACAAGGCCGACGTCTCCCGCGAGGAAGAGGCCCACCAGATGGCCGAAGCCGTGGTCAAGGACCTCGGCCCGGTCACCATCCTGGTCAACAACGCCGGCATCACCCGCGACCGCTCCTTCCTGAAGATGACCAGGATGATGTGGGACGAGGTGCTGGGCGTGAACCTCAACGGCCCGTTCAACGTCACCCACGCCCTGCTGCCCAGCATGATCGACCAGAAATGGGGCCGGGTCGTCAACATCGCCTCCATCGTCGGCCAGACCGGCAACTTCGGACAGGCCAACTACGCCGTGACCAAGGGCGGCTTGATCGCCTTCACCATGACGCTGGCCCGCGAGGTCGCCCGCAAGGGCGTCACCGTCAACGCGGTCGCTCCCGGCTACATCGAGACGGACATGACCAAGGACGTCCCCGCGGCGGTCATCGAGCAGGTCAAGTCCATGACCCCGATCGGCCGGCTCGGCAAGCCCGAGGAAATCGCCGCCGCGGTCGTCTTCCTGGCCAGCCCGCAGGCCGGCTACGTCACCGGACAGGTCATCGCGGTCAACGGCGGCATGTACATGTGATCGATGCAAGGCCGCTCACGTCATCGGGCCCCGGGGCGATCTTGGCACGCCGACCCCGCCGAGCTACGATT
>CAYVVX010000488.1:0-4731 GCA_964455315.1 uncultured Planctomycetales bacterium
GAGAAGACGATGCGATTTAAATACCTTTCGGCCGCGGCCCGGGACCTTCGGCGAACGCCGAGGGGAAGGGCCAGCGGTGCGGTGAAGGGGTGGGAGGTGGAGAGACGAGGGCAGATGGTGCCAGGCATCAAGGCGCGGGGACATTGCTTTCACCGACGGGAGTGGTGAGGAGGGGGCTTGTGTGGCCCAGGTCGGGTGCAGCGAGCGGTGTCAGACTTCCCGATGCGGGGCCGCCCGGTGCTCGGATGAGTGAAGCAGAGTTGGCAGCGCTGTCGCTGCAGCGGCCGGTCCCTTTCGGGGGCATTGCAGGCGGAAAGAGCCGATTCCGGGCGGAACAGGCCTTCTCGCGCGCGGTGGGGATGATGGCCAGATTCGCGGCGAGATCCGGGAGGACCATCGCACCGAACGTCTGGCATCATGTTGAAGGCTTGCGGGCGCTTGATGATGATCGCGCCCACCGGCCTTCTCGCGGTGTCACTGCAAGGGGACGATGGCTTATAGAGCTTTCGCTTCCTCTCGCAGCGCCACCGGCTATCTCGGCTGGAGTCAAGTTCGTCACCGCTGGCCACTTTGCAACCATAACCACATCGTGTGGATGGCGTGAAACCCATCGATGCAGGTGCCCGGCGTTGACCATTCAGGTTCTCTCCCGATCATCGGATCCGGCGCTGGACAAGTCCGGCTCGCTCTCCTGGTGGACATCCTCGAACGCTTCCGGGTGCAGGTAGGTGCCGCGCTCGTGTTCGGGCTTGTCCACCTCCACCTCCAGCGGGTGGGATTGGGCGTAGGCATCTTGGCGCACGCCGGTCACCTGCCAGCAGACTTTCAACCCTGGCGCCCCCCCGGCAATTTGAAATCGGCCCTCAGTGATCTCCCGGGACACATGCAGATTGGGCGCGGGACCGCCCACGGCCGTGAGCTGATATCGATAATCCCCGTTGAGGGCGGTGAACCACTCTGGCAAAGCCACCTCGGCGCCTCCGGCCTGATCAAGAACCACGGTGCCGTCGTAGAGATTCTTCATCTGGTCGCTTTCGACGCTGGCATGGCGCAGGACGCGGTTCTTAGGATCGAGCGGATGGTCGATCTCGAAGTTCTTCACCGCCGCGCAGACGGAGTCCGCGCAGAGGATCCCGTTGGTGACGGTCAGGTTGCCGTCCAGGATCATGTTTCCGATCACGTCCACCTGGCCGTTGAAAGCAGACTTGCCCAGTGCCGCGAACGCCAGCGCTGCGAAGTTGGGATTGTGGTTGACCGCCTTGAGTGCCGTTCCCGGACCAACGTGCTCAACGTAGACCCCATTGCCGCCGCTGCTGGCATTGTTGAACTGGAAGTGGGCGACTTCAAACGGACCCTGCTGTTCGACATAGAGCGCATGGAAAGCGGTGTTCGCCCGGATCTCGACCACGTTGCTTGAGTTCGCGTTGTTGGTGGCGTTGATACTCAGGGCCCGGCCCAACCCATCATTCGCAACGTCAACGGTGTTGTTACCACTGGTGGCGTTGAAGTTGCGAATCTCCATGGCAGGTCCGATGCCCTGGGTCTGCACGACCATGGCCGCGGCGCTCGCGGCGGGATTCTCCACCACGAACCGTCCGGCGCTGCCCTTGGCCTTCTGGAGCGCGTCCACCGCCGGCTCCGCGAACTCTTCAGTGTTCAGAACATGGAATCGGCCAGCAGGGCCCACCCCGTCTGTGTAAGCGTCGATGACCGGCGCGTTGCTCGTGCTGTTCTCGATGAACACATCAACCACCGGGGCTGTACCCACGGTTGACGCGACCAGCGTGGACGAGTTGTTTGTGTCATTCCCGATTGTGAAGTAGCCGGCCGCGCCGGAGCCGTTCGACTCCGCAACCAGGACGTCATCGGAATTCGACAGGTCGCGTCCACGGAAGTGGGCGGCGTGCCCCGCATCCCCCAGGACTTCTCCGTAAACCCCGACCGGCTCCATTGGCGGCGTGGACGAGTTACCAACATTGCCGGCTATGCCGACCACGCCCGCCCGGCTGATGCTCTCTCCCCAGACCCCCACGCGTTCGACCCCCTGGCCCAATACGCCCACCTGTCCCTTGGGCCCCAGGGAGCCGTCGATCGGAAAGTATGGCGGCCAGGGCCCGCCTCCCTCGGCAACCTCACGGGTGAAACCCCATACCCCTGGGATGGTCCGGTTGGCTTCATCGAAACCGGGAACGCCAACCACGCCATGCCCGCCTCCCGCACCCACACCAAGCACCCCCGTGCCGTATCCCGACCCAATACCGGCCACCGCGAAGTTATCAGGCGAATTGCCGATCCCCGTCTCCCCACGCACGCCGGCACCGATGTTGACCGGCGGTGAGTTGAAGGTGATCGACTCCTCGGACCTGCCGAACACACCGTTTCGCTTGCGACTGAAGCCGTTGACGCCGTCGCCGGTACCGAGCGTGAATCCCACGAGCGCATTAGACGGATTCCCCTGCCCGGGAATCTCAAAGCGGCCGGCCTCTCCGGCCCCGCGGGCATAAGCTGCCACCCCCGTCGCGTCCCCCCGGTTCTCCACCCGCAGCGCATTGCTCTGGCCCATGTTGTCGATGATCACCGCAGGGTTCGCCAGGTTGGGATCTTGACTCTCGAACTTGGCCACGCCGCCCGGGCTGTTGCTGACGGCGTGAAACGCGAGCCCCTGGGAGCTGGTGCGGGTTTCGAGCACCGTGGCTGTTGAGGTCGCCAACGTTCCGGTGAACAAGCCCGCCTGCCCCTGACTCGACGCGGAAATGGCCGTGCCTCAGGCGCCGCCGGCACTGCTGACCTCCAGCGTGTTGTTCGGTCCCACGCTGTTCATGGTCACCGCAGGGAGAGCCGAGGTGGTGCTGGTACTCCCGAAGGCTGCCGCGCGGTTCAGACCGGTAGCGTTCACCGCCAGCCCGTTTCCCTGGGTGATCGCCCGGAGCGCATCCCCCGTTCCGGTGGAGATCGCCCGCACGCCGGTGCCTGAGCCGGTCATGCCCACGAGACCGTCGCCCTGGGCGGCCTCTCCCACGATCGCGGTGCCCGAAGCATTGGGATTCTCGAGGTCGAAAAGCGGGTCGGGCAAGTCGATCGTAGCCTCGAACGGCAATGCAAAGGTCTCATCCAGCAGGGAACGGATGGCGTAGGGCGTCGCGGTGAGGAGTTGTCGCGGCGAGAGCATGACCAGGCCGCCGCCGGCGGGGCAACCGATATCGATCTGCAGCCAGCGCTCGTCACCCTGGAAGGCGCCCGCGCCGAAATCCAGTTCGACGGTGAATACACCGTCACTGATCATGACCGGGGCGGGATTTCCGCCGAATCCGTCGTAGGTCAGCGTCGGTCCGATCTGGGTGCCGCCGTTCTGATCGTCCCACAAGGAGAACTGGCAGTCACACGTGTTGTTCACGAGACCGCCGTTGAGCTTCACCTGGGCCTGGTAGGTGAATCCCGTCCCCAGCGGTCCCGCGCCCCAGGCGGATACCGCGGAGACAAACAACCACGATGCCGTCACGCTGGACCGGCATGCGATTCCGTGACACGAATGCAACCTGATCATCTCAATGCCTCCGTTGAAAAGGGGTGTTCGGCCAACACCTTCTCAATCCGCTCCAGGCGAGCGGTCAAGTCTGTGATTCGTGCGTCCTTCTCCCGGATGATCTCGTGAAGCCCCTGGATCGCGGCCAGGGCGACACCGTCGGCATCCACTCCGGTGATGCCCTCCGGTGTCGCTCCGAGTCCGAATGCGGCATGGAATTCCTCCGCAGTCGGTCCCAGGTGCTCGACGTTCCCCGGCTCGGTGCGGTAGCGCCAGCGGCGTACATCAAGACTCGCAACCTTCTCCAGCACCTCGACGGGATCCACCTCACGGAAATCGCGCTTGAGGTGCATACTCGACGCGTTTGTCCATGATCCTGCACCCGGCGAGAGGATCACGCCGGTAATCACGGGCCAACCACTGTAAAAGTACACGCCGCCGGTCGCCCGCACTTTGAACTCGTTGTGATCTGACGAAGAGAGCCCCGCGTTGATGTCATCGGCCCAGAGAAAGCAACCATCGTGCATGACATTGGCCAGGCGGCCGGCGCCGAAGCTGTACGCGCCGCTGACCACGCTGTTGGAGCCTCCGGCGATCATCGAGTAGTTGCCGGAAACCGTATTGTTGGCACCGCCCGGGATGACCGAGTAGTCGCCGGATACCGTGTTGCCCACGCCCCCGCCGATCGTGGATCGAAAACCCGACGCGACATTGACCTCGCCGCCGGCAACGGTGGTCGCACGGCTGGACGCCCTGTTGTCCCGGCCGCCGCCGATGGTCGCGTAGATCGCGTCCGTGGTGTTACCGTTTTCGTTGCCGGTGCGGTTGCCCCCGCCGCCAGCGATGGTGCCATAGTCATCCGTCGCGCGGTTGTTGGTCGTCGAGCTGTTGCCGACGTCCGAAGGGCCGCCGCCACCGATGGTCGAATAGCTTCCGTTCGCCGCACCCCCGTACCCACCGCTGACGGTGGTGGACGGGCCACTGGCCGAATTGCTTGCGCCGCCCCCGATGGTGGCTCCACTGTGCTCGGCCGAGTTGTCACTTCCACCACTGATGGTGGCGCCGCCGCCAATGGCCTGGTTCTGGTAACCACCGGCGATCGTCGTACCAACCGCGCTGGCTGTGTTCGAGTACCCGCCGCTGATCACGGTTCCATAACCACCCGCGGTGTTGCCACTCCCGCCGCTGATGGTCGCAATCTCGTTGTT
>CAYVVX010000489.1:0-4729 GCA_964455315.1 uncultured Planctomycetales bacterium
GACCCACCGGCCGGCGATCGCCTGGCTACAGGTACGGCGCTGCCGGCGCCGAATAGCCGGGCATTGCCTCAGGATGAGGAATGGGCCGGCCCGCCCGAAAAGCTGACCAGTTCTGCCGGTGCATCGACCGCTGACGGTCCGTCGAGTTGCGCGCGTGAGTTGCCACGTTCGCCTGGTTGACCAGGGCCTCATGCGGCGCGCGCTGACTGGCCGCCGATGCCTTGATGCGGGCGACCTCTTCCGCCTCCCACTGAGCGATCCGCCGGACCTCGGCCTGTGCGCCAGAGTAGGCACGCATGGCCCCGTCCCACTCCCGCTCCTGGTCATCACAGCGGGCATCGGCTTCAATCAGGCTGACGATGACGGCATACTCTTCCGCCCTGACACCCAGCTCCCGGAAGAGTTCCAGCATCCGCTGTTCATCACCAGGTTTGGGCGCGTCTCCGCCCAGGACAATGGTCCGCAGCTCATCCGCCGCCTGCTGTCGCCGGCTGGCCACTTCCTCCGCTTCCCGGCAGGCAATCACTTTCAACCGCTCGGTCAGTGTTCCCATCAGCCACCTCGATTCAATAGAACGTCATTTCCGCCGCGGCACCGCGCCGCGTCCAGTCACTCGCTCACGCTCACCGCAGGGCCGCGGCTTCCTTATCACTCAGCCGATCAAAGCCCGCGTTCTGAAGATGCATGCTGACCCATGCCCGCTGGGAGCAGATCATCTTGCTGGACCGGCTCTCCCGGGCGTAGGCCTGGCGGGCGGAGTCGATGATGCCTGACCGGGCGTTGGTCAGCAGCGCGCCGCCTTCCTGCCCCAGCCCCGCGGCTTCCAGCGGGCGCAGGGCTTCCCTGCCGGTATCGCGCAGCACCTGGTCAACCCACGTTCTGCGGCTGCAAATCGCCTTGGTATGCAGGCGCTCCCGGTCGAAAGCTTCGTTCGCCGTCTTGATGACCCCCGCCCGGGCGTTGTTCGCCAGCAACAGGGCAGCCGGGCGCGGGCCGGGCTCCGGTCGATTCGCCACCGGAGCCCGATTTGACATCATCGCCGGGCCGCCGCGCTCGCGATCCTGCTTCCGGCATATTTCCTTCGCCGCCCCCACGATCGACAGCACCGCTTTTGCAGACGAGTAGGGATCGACCGCCGTCGCCTCTACGTAGCCGTCCGGGGACACGGCACCGATCACGTCCGAGAGCACTTCCTCGGCCAGCTCCAGGAGGGCAACCGGCGTCAGGTTCTCACCCATCGCCAGAACCCTGCCGAGACTCCCATCCAGCGCCGATTCATGTACGCTTGACCCTGCCATACGCTGCACTCCTGCCACATTGACCTTCATCCGTCCTGGCACCATGCCGGACGCCCGCTCGACTGTCGAATGCCGCTCCGCCAACGGCCAGCCCCTTATCACGCCATTCCCGCCGCTCGGCTCACCTTCTCAAACCCCGTAGTGCCCGGGTAAACAATCGTGCCCCGATTGTGCATGATGTAATTTGTGACCTGCCCGCCGCTCGGCTGTGTTGCCGCCGGATCGTTCGTCGGCGGGGGCGTCGGCTGTCCCGTCCGGGGCGGTCGGTTCAACGGGATGATTTCCGGCAGGTCCGCCGGCGGCGGGGAGGCGTCCAGTTGCTTCCGGGCCTGCTCCGCCAGCTTGATCCGCTCCTCGCGCTCGGTCGATCCCACCAGCCCCAGCTTGTTCAGGCCGGTCAGCAGTTCGATCTTCAGGTATTGCAGGAAGGCTTCGTCCTTGAACCCGGCCGCGCGGATGCCGCCCTGGCTGGTTCCTCCCCCCACGCCCCGCCGGCGAATCTCCGCCGCGTCGTTCACCGCCTTCCGCGCGTCGGCCGCGTCCCATCCCTGCGAAACCAGAAACTCAACCTGCGATTCGACCGACCCAAGCCCCGGCGAACCGGGGTCGTTCTTGATGTCCTCCCGCTGCCGTTGTGTCGGCAACGTGAGCGCCCGCGCCGCCTGGTACAGATCGGTCCGGTTACGGCCGACGTACCTCTGCGCCTTATCGAGAGCGATGCCGCGTTGCCGGGGCGTGTCCCCGGCGAAGCTGATATCCCCCCGCTGCACACCGGCCGCGTAAAGAATCACGTCATCTTCCGGCACCGCCAGCGTGCCGTCGGGGTTGACTATGCCCGCCGCCGTGGACGCCGCCGCGCCCGCGGAAAACCCCTGCCCGGTCAGCGTCTGCGTAACGCCCGTGGCCTTGTCAAAAGCCGCGTCCGTGCCCTTGCCCAGGGCCGCCAGCTCACTGGCCACGTCGGCTTGCACCTGGCGCACGCTCTTAATCACCCGCACCATCTGGTCAGCGAAGCGCTGAGCCGCCTGAGCCGCCTTGTCGATGGCGTCGCGCAGGGCCAGAAAACCCGTGATGGCCGCGGCGATGAGGATGCCCAGCGGCGAGAAGATGAAGCCGAACACCTCTTTCAGCTTCGTTGCGGAAGTGACCAGCGCACCCATCACCGGATCGAACCGGCTTAGAATCTCCCCGAACGCCCCGGCGTTCCGGCCCATGTCCCGGAAGTTCTCTGAAACCTCCTTGGTCGCAATCTTGGTCTTACTGACCTGGTCAGAAGTCCCGCCGAGAATGTCCCCGGTGACTTGCGACTGTGCGCTGCGCAGGGCCTGTTCCCGCGTCTCGCCGAAGGCTTCATAGAAGCCGGCCAGTTGCTTGACCTTCTGCCCCTCGACGCCGATCTGGCTGACCAGGTCAAGCAGGGCCTTCTGGGCTTGCTCGGCAGCCTGCTTCGCGCCGCTGGCGTCGCCGTCGATCTTCAGAAGCGTCCTGAACTCATCGGCCATGCATCACCTCATCCGGCTCGGGCCGGCCACTCTCAAAAAACCTGGCAGGGCGGCGATTCTCCTGACCCGCCCGCCAGGCGTTGCTGTGATGGCCCCTGCCTGGAGGAACCATCTGGAAAAGTTAGTGGGCCGGCGGCGCATTGCTGCACCGCCGGCGAGCCCGCCCGTCACATGCCTGGGCAGACAAGTAACGCTCGAAAAACCGGCGGAGCGTTGCCGCCCCGCCGGTCGCCTTCCCTTCGGGCCTGGGCATACCCGAAGGTTAAAACGTCTGGTTTCTTCCCACCTCATGCGTCCCAGTCCCGAATGCACGGCACCCGCACCATTGACCCATCGCTCAGCAGGCGATAGATCGCATGACAGACATCGCACCGGCAGAATCCCGGCTCCGGACAGATCCGCAGCTCCTGGCTGAAGCATGCCTGGCAGGCGGTCAGCTTCAACCGCACGGTCGGGGGCGCGACCCGGCCCCGCACGATGCGATCGCGCGATGTCTCCGGCTTGCGCTCCCACGCCCTGCGCGCATCGTCCAGACCGCGCAGCTTCCCGCCGCGCTCCTGTTCCGCCCACAGGTCGGTCATCCGATCTTCCAATGCAGCCGTCCAATGGCTCAAGATCACCACCCCCCATCGGCCGCCCCTGTTTCACCAAAGGCGTTCCCCGATCGAGCGCAGGCCGGTGTCCCGCGGCAGCGAACGTGACACCAGTCAAGAGGTTCAACGCCGCCAGGATCATCGCTCACCATCCATGCCGATTACCCGCCCATACCGTCGGCTGCTGACCAGGCCGGCCACGCCGAAGCGCAGGAACCGCTGTTCCCAATAGCGCAACCGCATGGCGCTCATCGGCCGCTTCGGCTCGCGTGCGCTGATCGCCGCGGCGACTTCGGCGCGGGTCTTACCCCGATGAAGGCCGCCGCGGGCCTGGTCCAGCGCCCAGAACTCCCGCAGGGCACTGAGGCGCCATTCCACCACCGCCCGATCATGGGGCAGCAGAGCCGCAAGCTGGCCCTGGATCGCCGGGCCGGACAGCGCTGCCGCCGGCACGACGGTTTCAATCGGTCGCGTCCGCATCCTCATCACTCCCGCCGTCGCCGGCGTTGTCCATGTCGCGGGCCGCCTGGCGCAGATCGCCGGCCAGCCGTTCGATCGCTTCCGCGATGCGCACCAGGCAGTCCGCTTGCGTTTTCGCGTGGGCGGGGTGGGCCGCGGCCTCAGTCCCCCCGCGCCCATAGCGCCTTGAATTGAGCAGCCCGACCAGGCCGACGCGAAGGAACGAAGTTTCCCAGCGTTCCAGCGCCTTCACATTCACCGGCCGGCGGGGATGCTTCCGGGTGAGCTTCGCAGCCACGTCCGCCCGGGTCTGGCCGCGGTTCACACCCTCACGGGCCTGATCCTCTGCCCAGAACGTCTGCAAATCGCGGAACCGCTGAATCACCACCGTGCGATCGTGGGGCAGCATCGCGGCGAGCTGGCGCTGAATCTCGGGGGAGGCGAGCATATCGCCGCCCGGCGAATACTGGCCTTGATCGAAGGGGGTTTGATCGCTCATCGAACCGCCATCCTTGACGCTTCACGTCGCTGCGCCGGCCAGCCGGCCGGCCTTGTGCTCCACGATCTTCCTCAGCACCGTCAACGCCCGGCTGGCATCACGCCGCGTGGCCAGCGTCGCCAGGCTCAGCTTGAACGTGCGCTGCAGGAACGCATCCAGTTCCGCGTCATCCCAGCCGATCCGTCCCTGGTACGACCGGATGACCTCGCGTTGCCGCGGCGTGACCATCTTGAACACGCCGTCTTTCGATCGCCGGCCCGCCGGCCTGGCGGGCTCCTCACGCTTCGGCCGGCCGGCGTTGAGCCGATCCAGCAGCGCCGCTGCCGCCTCGAAGGACAGCGCCCGCAAGCTGCCCGCCGGCGTGAGTGCCCGCAGCTC
>CAYVVX010000490.1:0-2091 GCA_964455315.1 uncultured Planctomycetales bacterium
GCACAGCAGCGCGGCCCGGCGGCGCTGGACACCGGCCTGCCCGTGGTGCCGGCCGGGGTGGTCAGCCGGGCCATCACCTGGGAGAACCGCACCGGCGCGGTGGGCGCCGGCGGAAAGGAGAAGGACGGCCGCAAGGGCTCGCCGGCCATCCCGCGCATCAAGAACGGCGAAACCATCACGCTGATGGATGTGGATGGTCCGGGCGTGATCCGCCACATCTGGATCACCATTCCCGACCGGTCGCCGGCGGCGATGCGGAACATGATCCTGCGGATGTACTGGGACGGTAGCGAGGTTCCCAGCGTGGAGACGCCGATGGGTGACTTTTTCGGCGTGGCGCATGGCCGGACCGTCGAGCTCACCAATGCCTATACGACCATGACACTGGGGCGCGGGTTCAACTGCTTCTTCCCCATGCCCTTCGGCAGTCATGCGAAAGTGACCATTGAGAACGACATGCCCGACGGCAAGGACATGACCCCGTTCTTCTTCCAGATCGATTACGAGCTGCGCACTCAGCTTCCGCCGAACACCGGCCGGTTCCACGTTCAGTTTCGGCGTGAAAATCCGACCACGGAAAAACGTGATTTTGTCATCCTGGACGGCGCGGAGGGCCCGGGCTTCTTCCTGGGCTGCGTGATCGGTGTCCGGCCGCTGAGCGGGCACTGGTGGGGCGAGGGGGAGATCAAGTTCTACATGGACGGCGACACGGACTTTCCGACCATCTGCGGGACCGGCTCGGAGGATTACTTCTGTGCGGCGTGGGGCATGGGGCTGTACCAGACGCCGTACCACGGCTGCCCGCTGTACACGGATCCCGATGTGACCTACCCGCACCGGCTCATCAGCATGTATCGATTCCACGAGAAGGATCCGGTGTACTTCCAGAAGAGCTTCAAGGCGACCATGCAGCAGATCGGCTGGCACAATGGGCTGTTCGAGCGAAGTGATGACTGGTCGAGCGTGGCCTTCTGGTACCAGCTCAAGCCGTCGACCAGGATGCCGCCGTTCCCGGACCGCGAGGCCCGGACCGCCAACATCGTGCCTCCAAGGAAGCCGGAAACCAAGCCTGCGGGGGGCTGATGGAGGCAACGGGAGCGCAGCTTTCTTCGGCGAGACTGCACCCGTGGGAGGGGCTGTCGATCGTTCAGCAGAGCGCCCAGGTGAGCGAGAACATCATCACCCCCACCAGCATCAACCCGACGATGATGCCGATCAGGGTAATGATACCGATCTGTTCGGTGCCTTCCTGGTAGGTGGGGTCGTTCTGGCTCATCCCTGGGATCTCCCTTGAGGCTCCAGCCTGACATCTTCGGTGAGTCGACCAAGCTACCTGTACCTGAATTGTACGTTCCAGGCAAGATCGGGGCATCGCCGCCGGAGAGCGGTCGGCGACAATGCGGCCTCCCAGGGATCAGGCAGTTGTTCTGCGCTTCTGTCCCGCCCTCGCGGCATCGCCTTGGAGTTTACATGTTACAGCACAAAAGGATCTCCCCCGTGCCCACCACGCTCCCGTCCGTCTCCCCCTGGTCTCACCGCGCCGGAGCGCCTGGCGCCGCGGGTCTTAGCGCATCGTAAGCATCGCATAAGTAAGGATTTAAATTCGCTCACGAGTTCACTGGGTAACCTGTCGATAACTTGATCCAACAGGATCGATCAGCTACATTGATACCTGTGGGCTTCTGCGGCCGTGGTGCCCATCGCCGGCTGTTCCGGCCTCGGCGGAGATCAAACCAATGCGCACATTTGAGCTTGTCCTTTCCTTGCAGATCATCGCGGCCTTTCTGGTCGGGGCCCTGGCGGGCGACAGTGCGGTCCATGCCCAGGCAGGGGGTGTGAACAGGCAGACCAGCGGCGGCAGCAGCTTCAGTACCCCCTCTTTGGCCGGGCCAAGTGTCGTGCGCACGGATGGCTTCTCCTCCGCCGAGGCAAGCGGTGCCTTCGGAGGCAACAAGACCGTGAATTCAGCCGAGCCGAGCCGGTTCGGACGCGGAGGCGGACAGTTCGGAGGACACCGCCGAGCTGCGCCCAACCTGAATGCCGGCTTCCTCGGCGGTGGGGCCGGTCCGTTCTCCTCTTCAGGCTCCGGGC
>CAYVVX010000490.1:2101-4719 GCA_964455315.1 uncultured Planctomycetales bacterium
GCGGCCTCATTTCCCGCCCCACGCTGTTCACGCCGCTGGGGACCACCACGCAGGGCCTGAATCTTCCCATGCGCGTGAACACGCAGACACCCAGCGTCATGCATCAGCTCATGTATGAAACCCGGACAGGACGCCCGCTGGGGTTGGAAGGGGGCCGGATCGACGATCAGGGGGTGGTGGGCTATCGCACCTGGGAGCAGCCCGAGCTGGCGGTCAGACTGCCTTCGCTGCCGGGAAGCACCGAACTTCTGCCGCCGGTCACGCCCGCATTGGGCCCGGCGGGTGAGGATGGCGACACGACGATTCCCCTGGATGCACTGCTTGAGCAGTATGTCAGCGCTCGACGGGATGCCTACCTGGAGCGGGGCTGGGAGCAGTTTCGGCAGGGCGACTATCGTGGCGCCTGCGACACCTTCTCCATGGCTGACGCGGTCAGCATTGATGGCACCGATGCCAAGGCCCAAGCCAAACTCGCGCTGGTCTACGCTTCGCTGGCGTCGGGGCAGTACGGCCTGGCGACAGGCTCCCTCGGCTGGCTGCTGGAGACTCGACTGGGTGCGAGCGCCGAAGACCCGCGCGGACTGCGCGGTGAAGGCGCTTTTCGCGAGCTGGGCGATGTTCAGGCCCGCTACAGAAACACCGACGATTACAACCAGCACGCCAACGCCGTTCGAGCCCTGGGAACGAGCGACGAAGAAGCCCGGGCCCTTCAGGCGGTCATCAAATGGGCCAGCCCCCTGCCGCACGTGCGCTCCGAGGCCCTGAACACCGCCAGGCAGTTGAGGGACTCAGGCACACTGAGCCGCTGGGGACGACTGTACGAATTGCTGGCTCAGGCTTCCGAATCCCCGCGGGGAACCGGGTCTGACCCGGCCGGCAGGTCGCCCGGCGGAGCGCCGATGGATGTCCCCGTACCAGTCGGCCTCTACGAGCGAGGAGCCGGGCGGTAATGTCGGGAAGGGAAGAGGATCACGGACCGATGGCCCGGCCGGAGGACAACGCTGATCCGGTGGCCGGCTTTTTGACGCGCTACCGGCTGGTGATCTCGGTGGCGGCCCATCTGGGGCTCTGGTCGCTGAGCCTGCTGGTGTCGTTCGCCATCCCCTACGACTTTCAATGGACACGCAACACGGCGGGGCGGCCCGATCGCACACTCACGCCCTGGTTCTTCAACGAATACCTGGTTTACCTGCCCGTCACGCTGCTGATCAAGCTCACCGTGTTCGGCTACCTGCGTCTGTTTCATGATTCCTGGCGGTACGTCGGCCTGCGCGACCTGTTCGCCATCATCAAGGCCTCCCATATCAGTATTTTCCTCTGTGTGCTGGTGGTTTACCTTTCAAGGCCGCTGTGGTTCGGGCGCCTTCCGGACGGACGAGAATACCTGGTGCCGAACTCGGTGTTCCTGCTGGACTGGGTGTTCACCATTGCGGCGATCTCGGCCGCCCGGATCGGGTTCCGCTTCTATCACGAGGAGCTGCGTCCGCTGCGCGGCGAGGCCCAGGTCCGCCTGCTGATCGTGGGTGCCGGAGACGTGGGCGAGTCGATTCTTCGCGAGATCATCCGCACCTCCGAGGAGCGCTACCACGTGGTCGGCTTCCTCGACGATGCGGACTCAAAGAAAGGCGCCCGCATCCGCGGCATCGAGGTACTGGGTCGTTCGGACGACATCCGGCGGGTCTGCGAGTCCAACGGGGTCGATGAAGTCCTCATCGCCATGCCCCAGGCGTCGCAGCGCCAGGTTCGCGAAATGATCGAGATGTGCCAGGGCATGAACCTGCGCTTCCGCACCGTGCCCGCGCTGACCGACCTGATCGAAGGCCGCGTGCAGGTCAGCCAGATCCGCCCGGTGGACATCGAGGATCTGCTCGGCCGCGACCCCGTCCAGCTCGACACCACCGCGATCGGCGATTACATCCGCGACAAGGTGGTCTGCGTCACCGGTGCCGGCGGGTCGATCGGTTCGGAGATGTGCCGGCAGATCGCCCGGTTCCGGCCGCGCCGGCTCCTGCTCATCGAGCGGATGGAAAACGCCCTCTTCGAGATCGACCGCGAGCTTCTGCGGCTGTTCCCGGATGTGAGCCGGGTGCCCTACGTCGCCGACATCGCCGACGGGGAGCGGATACGCGGCATCCTCCAGCGCGAACGGCCCACGGCGGTGTTCCACGCCGCCGCCCACAAGCACGTGCCCATGATGGAGTGGAACCCCGGCGAGGCGATCAAGAACAACGTGCTGGGCACCCGGGTGCTGGCCGATGCGGCGTCGGAGGCCGGCATTGCCAAGTTCGTGATGATTTCCACCGACAAGGCGGTCAACCCGACCAGCGTGATGGGCTGTTCCAAGCGCGTCGCCGAGATGTACGTCCAGCAGCTCGCCAGCCACACCCGCAGCCGCACCGAGTTCGTCACCGTCCGCTTCGGCAACGTCCTCGGTTCCAGCGGCAGCGTGATCCCCATCTTCAAGGAGCAGATCGCCCGCGGCGGGCCGGTCACGGTCACTCATCCGGAGATGACCCGCTACTTTATGACCATTCCGGAGGCGTCCCAGCTCGTGCTGCAGGCCGGCGCGATGGGCATCGGCGGCGAAATCTTCCTGCTGGACATGGGCGAGCCGGTGC
>CAYVVX010000491.1:0-4711 GCA_964455315.1 uncultured Planctomycetales bacterium
CTTCCAGCACGGGGTCAATGGCTACACCGGCGGTGTGGACACCTCGCTGCTGGAGTCGCAGCCGAACGCCAACAACGGCGCCACGGCCGTGATCGAATGGGACGGCGATGATCCGAGCAGTTCCGGACAGATGAACTTCGGCCTGATCCGCTTCGACAACATCTTCGGCGCCGGCGCGAACCAGATCAAACCCACCGATACCATCACCTCCGCCGTGCTCCGCTACGACGTCACCAACGGCGGCAACGCCGGTACGATCAACGCGGTGCTGGTCGACTGGACCGCGGCCGAGACCTTCAACAGCTTCGGCGGCGATCCCGGCGTGCAGGCCGACGAGTACGGGCCGGATCTGGGCTCCGCTCCCGGCGGCACCGGTACACAGAGCGTGGATGTGACCTCCAGCCTGATCGCCTGGAAGGCGAGCCCGTCGTCGAATCGCGGGTGGATCTTCCGTCCCACCGGCGGCACCGACGGCGTGGAGTTCCGCAGCAACGAGGACGGCACGCCTTCGCTGCGCCCCATGCTGCAGGTGACGCTGAACCAGGGGGCCCCCAGCGGCCAGTTCCTCACCGTCAGGCATCAGCCCTACCTTCAGCTCGGCAACGCCCCGCTGGCGACGACCGGCCCGGGCATCGGCCTCACCGACCAGATGATGATCGTCTGGCAGACCGTGCGTACCGGCACGGGTGATCCCCCCAACGATGTCTTCGAGGTCGAGTACCGGCTCGCCGGCGGACTGACCTGGACCTCGGTCGCGCCGATCACCCAGCTCAATACCGGGACACAGACCCGGGTGAATCACTCGGTGCTGATCACCGGGCTGCCCTGGGACACCACCTATGACTACCGCGTACTGCACAAGCGCGGCAGCGGCACGCCCGTGGTGGTGAACACCTACACGGGCACCTTCACCACCCGGCTGCCGATGGGCGACGCCACGCCCTTCCGCTTCGCGGCCTACGGCGATTCCGCCAGGCTTGGTGATTCCGCGACCATGGCCCGCTTTGAGTCGGTCATGTCCCGGGTCACCGCCAGCAACGCCGGCTTCGTCGCCCTGCTCGGCGACAGTATCTACGACACCGGCACCCACGACGCCTACGATGCCCGGATGGACGCGAGCGTGGCCCCGATCCAGTCGGCGTACATCCGCAACCACATCGAGTATTACTGCGACGGCAACCACGACTCCGGCGACCCGCAGTCCGGCCTCGCTGGCCGTCAGAACTATTACGTTCCCATCCCCGTGCAGGGGGTGACCAGCCCGGTGGCCGCGGCCGTCAACCAGCCCGCCGAGGACAACTACTCCTACGACCACGGGCTGGTCCACTTCGCCATCATCGACTCGACCGTCTGGGGCGGCATCACCGGCCCGGGCCCCAACCCGATCAGCTCGACCAGCCAGGCCCAGGTGCTGGCCTGGCTGGATGCCGACCTGGCCGCCACCTCGCAGCCCTGGAAGGTGGTCTGCACCCATCACCCGCCGAAGAGCTGGTTCGGGCACACCGACACCGGCGAGGGCATGGCCGCGGAGCTGATCCCCGTCCTGGTCAACCGCGACGTGGACCTGCTGCTGGTCGGGCACAGCCACAACTACCAGCGCAGCTTCCCGCTGACCGGCTATGCCGCCGGCAACGTGACCTACGACATGGACCCCGACGGCGTCTACATCAAGGGCGGGCAGGTCATCGAAGTGGTCGCCGGCACCGGCGGCCGGGCCATCGACAGCGGCGCGCCCACCACTGCCCAGCAGTGGCTGGCCAGGGCCCTGGGCAGCAACAACGGCGGTGATGTCGGCCCGCTGATCATCGACGTCTCCACCGCCGAGCTGCGCGTCAAGTACACCCGGGCGTCGACCGGCGCGGTTCTGGATGAGTTCGTGATCATCCCGGCCGGGCCGCAGCTCGCGGTGCTGCCGGCCCAGATCCAGCGGACGGTGTTCATCGACGATCCGCTCTCCGACGACATCTTCACGGTCAGCAACAGCTCCATCGGTTCGCTGACCTATGCCATCACCGACGATGCCGACTGGCTGACGGTGACGCCGGACAGCGGCGATTCCAGCGGCGAGGTCGACCAGATCACGCTGGAGTATGACCTCAGCGGCCTGCTGCTGGCCGGCACCTACAACGCCACGGTGACGGTGACCTCGCCGGAGGCCTCCAACAGCCCGAAGACGGTCAGCGTCCAGGTCACCATCGAGACCGTCCGGCCCGACTTCGACGGCGACCGCGACGTGGACATGGACGACTTCTCCCACCTGCAGGCCTGCATGATGGGCACCGGAAACGCGATCACCGATCCGGCCTGCTTCAACGCCCGGCTCGACAATGACAACGACATCGACGGCGGCGACGTGCAGTTGCTCCGCAACTGCATGAGCGGCGCGGGCATCCCGGCCGAGCGGACCTGCGACGATTGAGCGGATGCGGGGGTGCCCGGTCGGAGTTCGACGACCGCCCCCGCCGCGGATTCACGGCTCAGCGGATCGGCGTTAAGATACGCCCCATGAGCGACATCAAGATCAAGCGCGCCCTCATCGCCGTTTACGACAAGACCGGCATCGCCGACTTCGCCCGGGCCCTGGTGGACGAGTTCGGCATCGAGATCATCTCCACCGGCGGCACCGCGAAGCATCTCAAGGATGCCGGCATCCCCGTCACCATGGTCGAGCAGGTCACCGGCTTCCCCGAGATGCTCGACGGCCGGGTCAAGACGCTGCACCCGATGATCCACGCCGCCATCCTGGCCGACCGCAACAACCCCGAGCACATGCGCCAGCTCGCCGAGCACAAGATTCAACCGATCGACATGGTGGTGGTGAACCTGTACCCCTTCGAGAAGACGGTGGCCGATCCGAACTGCACCTTCGAGCAGGCCATCGAGATGATCGACATCGGCGGCCCCTGCATGCTCCGCGCGGCGGCGAAGAATCATAGGCATGTGCTGGTGGTTTGCGGCGATCCCTGCTTCTACTTCAACACACTGCATGCGCTGCGGCATTGGCAGGATCCCATTGATCGCAATGATGCGCTCAATACCGGCGGTTTGTTGGCGTTCCTGGATACGGCGCGATATGACATACAGGTAGCCACGTGGTTGGGAGAAAAGGAGGGAGATAGCTCTTCCCGGTCACGATTCGTGGAAGTGTACCAGAAAGACAGTCTTCGATATGGCGAGAATCCACATCAACGCGCTGAAGTACTGCAGACGGTGCCGATTCGCGAGTCGGGGCTGATAGACTCGGAGATCGAGGAGCCGCCCTCCAGAATGTCCTTCAACAACTACGTCGACGGCGACGCCGCCCTGTCGCTTGTGAAGGAATTGACCCGCGCGAATCTCGCCGCTGCAGGGAATGCACCGGCTGCGGACAAAGAGCCGCGGGCTTCAGCCCGCGCGGGGCGCGCGACGGGAGAGGACGCCGCGACGTCAGGCAAAAAGCTGCCGGCTTCAGCCCGCGAGTCTTCCGACGCTGAAGGCCCCGCCGCCATTGAGGATTCCCCCTTCGCCCCCCCGGACACGCGTGCCCCCGGCTGGCTGCTGACCTGGACCACTTACGGTCAGTGGCTGCCCGGCGACCCGCGCGGCTTCGTCAGCCGCATCGGCGATCCGCCGGAAGGGCACGAGATCCACAACACGCCGGGCACGCCGATCGATAAGGACGACCCATTCCTGCAGGCCGCCGCGAAGAAGCGCATGGAAGGCGAACCCGTGCGCCTCACGTCCGAGATGGCACAGGCGGCATACGCTTCCTTCCTCGGCACCGCCCGGGAACACGGTATCGGCCTCATCGCCGTGGCGATTATGGCCAACCACGTCCACATCGTTTGCCAGAGTGAGCGCGATGGCTCGGCACTGCTGCAGCTATTCAAGGGGGCCTCGGCGCGACGGCTCGGGCAGTCGTTTCCCACGGACGCACCGCAGCATTGGTGGACCAAGTCAGGGTCGAAGCGGCACATCAAGCCGGGTCAGGATTACGCCGCGGTGACTGATTACGTGATCCAGCAGGAACATGTCCTGGTGGGTGGATGGTATGGCGATGCTGGGAACCTCGGCGGTGGTCGAAAGACCTCGCGGGCTGAAGCCGGGGGGCTTCTGCGCGCGAAGGAGGCGGCTGCTCCTGTTGCGCACCCCGCGCGGGCTGAAGCCCGCGGCTCTTTGCCGGAAGCCGACGCCTCACCTCTATCCGGAATGTTGAGCACAGGTCACCATGCCGTCGCCTTCATCAAGCACACCAATGCCTGCGGATGCGCCATCGGCGATGACCCGATGGACGTCTACCGCCGGGCGTACCTGGGCGATCCCATCGCCGCGGCCGGTGGCGTGCTGTGCATGAACTTTCCGGTAACGCGGGAGCTGGCGGAGGTGGTGATGACCACCTACAGCCGCTGGGGCAAGGAAGCCGGAGCGGCATTCTTCAAGCTGGACGTCTGGATCGCGCCGGAGTTCGACGATGACGCGGTCCAGCTCATCACCACGCCGACGGAGAAGCGTAAGTGGGGCGCGTCCTGCCGGCTGCTGGCGGTAGGCGACATGTCCGCCCCTCCGGACCCGAACGAGATGGACTACAAGAAGATCACCGGCGGCATGCTGGTTCAGACCCGAGATCTGATCGGCCTCAACGAGGACCAGTGGAAGGTCGTGACGAAGCGGGCCCCGTCGGAGTCTGAAATGTCAGATCTGAGATTCGCCTGGCTGGTCTGCAAGCACACCA
>CAYVVX010000492.1:0-4688 GCA_964455315.1 uncultured Planctomycetales bacterium
AACAGCCCCCAGCCGAATACGGGGATGTTCGTTTGTGGCGCGATGGTGTCGTAGAAGTACTTCCAGGTCTCGGCGTGGATGTCGCCCACGTAAGCCCCGCGGTTGTAGATCTGGGCCTGGTGCCAGTCGCCGCCGGTGGTGCTGATGGTGTTCACGCCGCAGTCGATCATCCCGGCCAGGCGGTCGCGAAGGTGCTTTTCCGGTTCGGGCCCGAGCTGGATGTTGGCGCGCATCGCGGGCATGACCTGGACGTTGAAGGCCGGCTCGACGCGACCGTCGCGAGTCACGGTGAAGGGGTTGTCCGGATTGGGGCGGATGGCCAGGCCGTCGCTGCTCACGTCGACATCGACCGCCGCGGTGACGATCTGGTCCGGCTTGTTGCCGATCAGCTTGATGATCACCTGCCGCGTCCAGGGGGCGACCTGAACGTACATCACGCGATCGACCTGCTTCGCGACCTCCGGCTTCTCATGAACACAGAAGGAGGTCATGAACTCTTCGAGCGTGCCGATGTAACGGGTCATGCGATCCGCACGCTCATCCTCCAGGGCGACCTGCACCGGCTCGACCGGCGTCTCGGCGGCCTCGGAAGCGACCTCGATGGGCACCTCCAGCGCCGCCCACGGCTTGCCGGCCCACATGTTCATGCCCCAGTGGTACTCCGTGTTCCACCGGTAGCAGGCCCGGTAGCTGATCACGTACCGGCCCACCGGCAGCGTCCGCACCTTCTCGGGGCCCTGCCCCGGGGCCCAGAAGCTGATCCACTGCTCGAACGACTCGCCGGGGTAGACGTAATCGACGTGCCGCTCGAACTGGTTGATGGTCTGTCCGAACTGGGTCCGCTGGCCGTTGACATCCACACTGTACGCCAGCGGCCAGGCCAGCCAGCCGCCGAACCCCTCGGGGTCGAGGATGGTGTCGCCGGTGTTGGTGATGCGGAAGCCGAAGAAGAGGTAGTTGCCCTGCTTGACCGTGCCGGAGCGGGCCAGCGGCTCCAGTGTGTACGGAGGGTACTGGTCGTGATGGCTGGTCGCGGTGAGCCGGCTGGGGCGGCCGCTGTCGATGAGGCCGGTCCGGCTGCCGAGGTAGTCGATGCGGATCTGCATCCTGCCGGGCAGGGCCAGGTCGTGGAGATGGCGGTCCGCGCGGCGGCCCGCGTCCTCGAAGGCGGTCGCTTCGACGGCCACGCGGTCGTTGGCCCCGGCGTCACCCTGCAGACGGTAGGTGATCGGCACGGCATCATACGCGCCGCACCGGGCGGGCACCCGGGCGGTGAGCGTCGCCCCGCCGAGGGTCACTTCCACTTCGCGGCGGGGGATGCTGTCGTACTTGCGCAGCCGGCCCAGGGCGTGAGCCTCCTGCGACAGGGGTTTGTAGACAAGTTTCGGCTTGCTCTCGCCGCCGAACGCGGGCGCGGTGACGACGATCATCAGGACGGCCAGCGGCGCGAGACCCTTGTTCACTTCTCACCTCTCACTTCCAGCCGTTCCAGCACGAACGGCGCAAATAGCCCGTAACCGACGGTGTGATAGCCCGCTCCCGGCGGCGGGCCGTGCTCCGGCGCCTGATCCCACATGCCCGGCCAGGCCGAGCCCAGCGGCGGATTGCCGTGATGCGGGCCGAGCGTGTTCTTGAGCGTGCCGATGACACGCACGTCGACGGTGTTCTCGCCAACTTTCATGTGTGCGGTCACATCGCACACGTATGGCTGATGCCAGATGACACCGGCCTCGCTGCCGTTGACGGTGACGGTCGCGACGCTGCCGAGCCAGTCGGGCAGGCGTACGCGATAAGCAGCCTCCCCGTCAAGCTGCTCGATGCGATGCGTCTGCCGGTAGATCGCCCCGGCCGCGTCGAGGGGGCGCCCCTGCGCGTTCAAAGGACCGAGCTTCAGTGGTTGCGATGGCGCGACGACGAATCCCTTCTCCACGGGCTTCAGGGCGAAGTCGCCGAGCAGGTACGCGGCTTCGAGCTCGTGCAGCATGGTCATCGGCGACGCCTTGATGGTGACCACGTTGTCGCCGGCCTTCGCCATCGCAGCGATGTCGATGCGCCCAAACTGCCTGTCCAGCCACCAGGCGCCGGGCGTCGGAGCGACCGGCTGGCCGTTGCAGGTGATCGCGTACAGATCGGGGCGCTCGATGACGATGTCCAGCTTCGCCGGGACAGCGCCTTCGATGGTGAAGTGGTAATCCGCCTCGAAGCCCGTGCCCTCAGGGAAGGTCCGCCGGATCAACTCGTCCTTGTACTGCACCGCGCGATCCCATGGGCTGCCGTCGTAGCCGTGGTGTTCCCAGATCCGGCGGGCGGCCTTGAGCACGTTGAGGCCCTCGTGCCGCTCGTCGCCCACGCGCAGATCGACGTAGTCGAGGGTGAGGATGTTGTCGGCCGCGGGCAAAACTCGCGGCGCTTGGTCAGCGGCGACAGGTTGCACAGATCCCGGTTCAGCAGAACGGCGGCTGGAACCCCCCTGCGATTGCGAGGCATCCCGTTGAACGGCAATCAGCTTACTTCCACCCGGAGGCAGGATAAACTCCCATGCCCAGAACTCTCGATCAGCAAGCCAGCCGCGACCATCGGGAAGATCGCACTTCCCAGTGAGGGGATCCCAAACCTCTGCACTCTCCTTCTCCCCGCGAAACAGTTCGATGACCGTGGTCGCCGATTCCTTCAGATCGGTGTTGGTCAGCAGAACAATCTCACCGTCGTCCAACCGGCGCCGCGTGTGCAGGACCATGCCTCCGCTGGCCTCGACGACACGTACGCCCATGCGGTAGCCCCATTGGTCGCGAAGCAGGTCGGTCAGCGCCTTGGCAGGCGAGACCCCTTCGGGAATGTTGAGCTTGCCGAATTGCAAATCCATCGGTACATCGGCACCGTCAATTCTCGTCGGAGCATCGCCGCACAGCAGCACGCTTCCGCCCGCCTTCGTGAACGCCTGCAGTAGCTCAACTGTTCGAGCGTTCAGGCTCTCCGTATGCGGCGCAATCACCACCGTCCCGTAGGCCGCCCTGCCCACTTGCAGCATCGGCCAGGGCCGCAGCTTTCCCGCCACACCCGGCGAAAGCCCTCCGTGCCTGGCCAGCACATCTTCGCTGACCAGGTCGAACTCCACCTGCCCCTTGGCGAGGTCGGTGATGAAAGCCTGGAAGCTCTCACCGAGTGTCTTGAGTTCCGGCGCGTCCGCCGCCGGCGTGTTGTACATCCATGCCGTGGTGGTCGGCTCGATGACGACCACGTCGTTCACCTCGCGCCCCGCCGACATCGCCGCCGACAGCCGCGTGAAGTACGACGACACCGCGCGGTAATGGTCCCACCAGGGCTCATGGTACGAGAACGACTGGGGATGATCGCGCTTCCGCGCCCCGCGCAGGCTGATGTAGGACAGGTGTTCGTCCAGCGTGTTCACGCCGAGCACATACAGCCAGTCGCCGATGCGCTTCATATCCTCGAAACGCAGGTCCCACCCGCCCGCGCCGTACGCCTCGCACAGCGTCCGCGGCCGGCCGAACTGGTTCGCGATGCTGGCCAGTTCCTTCACCGCGCGAAGATTGCCGAACTGGGCATGCGGGCCTTCGCTGTACTGGTTCATCAGGCAGTCGATCGCCGGACGCTGGTGCCAGGCGTACATGGCCATGTTGTCGGGCACGCGCAGGGTCATCGGCCACTCGTGCTCCCAGTAGTGCCCGGTGAACTCGAGCCCGTGCCGCGCGCAGTAGTCGTGATACGGCTTGGCCCAGCGCTCGACGAACAGGTCGTTGAGCGTGGCGAAGTAGTTGTGCCGAACGCGGCGATGGTCGCCGACGGGCATAAACAACGACGGCAGATGCGCGGTCAGGTCGTAGCCCCAGCGCTGTTTGAACTGCTCGGGCAGATCGGCGGTCCAGGGCATGCCGCCGGCCGGGAGGATCTCCGGCTCGTCGGTGAAGATGCCCGGAATGCGCCGGCCCAGGGCGTCGCCGAGGTGCCGCTCGTAGGGCGCCATGGTGATGTCGAGAAACTTCTCCGTCACGCCCGGATAGAGCAGGTCAACGTAGCCCTTCCCGCCGGTCCAGGCCCGCGCGGGGGCCCGGGCAATGACGAATTGGAGGTATTTGCCCGCGGGGAGCGATTCTCCCGCCCTGACCGCGGCGGTGACGTCGCGCGGTGCCGGGTCGGCCAGCGCGAATACCGCCAGGGTGTCGTCGCTCCACGCCGGTGGCGCGTCCGACTGGCGCAGGTGCAGCCCCCGGCCCAGCGCCTCGGGCATCTCCCGGACTACGTGCCCGCCGGCAAAGCCCGACGGGTACGAATTCTCGTCGTAGATCCACAGGTTCATGTCCCGGCGCTCGGCGAGCTCCAGCGACGCCTTCCACAGGGCGAACCAGTCATCTCCCAGGTACGGCGTAATCAACCCCGGGCGCGGATGTACGAACGCCTGCATAACCCCCTGGTCGGCGAGGCTGTTCAGGCTGTCCAGCACCTGTTCGCGGGTGAGCTGGTCGTTCCAGACCCACAGCGGCGCGGTGGCGTGGGAGCGGTCGGGCTTCAGGAACGCCGCCCGGGCGGCTGCCAGGGTGTCCGGTTGTGGGGCGCCGGCCGTCTGGGCGGCGGCGGACAAGGACGCGGCATCGAGACTCATGGCGATTCCCAGGAGAACGCGGGTGGTCGGCAGCGCGGGCATGGGAACCCTCCTTGCACGTCAGAAT
>CAYVVX010000493.1:0-4682 GCA_964455315.1 uncultured Planctomycetales bacterium
GGCAGCGCATATCGAGAAAATGACGGTCCAGAAGCTGCGGCGCGGGCATCGGGCAGGGCATGGGATCGACTCCGGTTCAATGGCTTGACTGCACTATACGTTCCACGGAGAAAGCCGGTCAAGCCGAATCGTCGGGAAGTCAACCGATGTGGTGTCGATTGAAGGTATTTGCGGGTGCGGGCAGCTTCAGGTTGATTGGGAATGCCGGGAAATGCCCAGCTTGGCCATGCGGCTGCGCAGGGTGGACGGTTTGAGTCTCAGCCGCGCCGCGGCGCCGCCGGAGCCCTCGATGACACCGCCCGCGTCGCGCAGGACACTCTTGATGTGCTCACGCTCGACCGCGTCGAGCGAATCGCTCTCCGCGCTCACCGAGGGTTCGGGGGGGCGCACCCCCTCCGGCATGGGGAAGGCCAGCGGTCCGTCCGGGCACGTCACCAGTGCGGACTCGACCACCTGGCAGAGTTCCCGGACATTGCCCGGCCAGCGCCGGTCCAGCAGCGGCCGCAGGCATTCGGGTGTGACCCTGGGCATGGGGCGTCCGTAGTGCAGGCAGAAGCGGCGGACGAACTGCTCGACCAGCAGAGGGATGTCCTCCCGGCGGTCGCGCAGGGGTGGCACGTTCAGCACCGTGGGGGCCAGCATCGTGCCCAGCGCCGGTATCAGGGTTCCGCTGGCGATCAGCTCCTCCAGCTTTCGACTGGTGGTCGCCATCAGCCGCGCTTCGAATCGACGCAGCGCCTTCGAACCCATCCGGGTGAACGAGCCCTCGCGGACCATGTCCAGCAGCTTCTGCTGAACGTGAGCCGGGGTCCGCTCGAGTTGGTGCAGGAACAGCGTGCCCCCGGCAGCGAGTTCGGCCCGGCCGATGCGCAGCTCCGGCGGGCACATCACGTCGTCCCCCTCGTACCCGAACAGTTCGAACTCCAGCCTGTCCGCGTTGATGGTCGAGCAGTGGACCCTCAGGAACGGGGCTTCGGCCCGGCGGCTGCGCCCGTGGATCGTGCGGGCGATGAACTCCTTGCCCACGCCGGAGGGTCCGACGATCAGAACCGGCGTTTCCGCCGAGGCGGCCCGCTCGATCCGCTCTCGAAGATCACGAATCGCCGGGGACACCCCGACCATCTGCTCAAACGGCTGGGCTTCCAGGATCTCGCGGCGCAGGCAGATGTTCTCGTGGGCCAGCCGGGTCACCCGGTTCTGGAGCGCTTCCGCCGCCAGCGCCGCCGCCAGCAGCCCGCCGATACGTTTCGCGAACTGCTGAACACTCTGGACCTCGCCA
Source organism: uncultured Planctomycetales bacterium (assembly GCA_964455315.1). Classification (GTDB taxonomy): domain Bacteria; phylum Planctomycetota; class Phycisphaerae; order UBA1845; family PWPN01; genus CAYVVX01. The sequence continues at coordinate 1,280 of CAYVVX010000493.1, forward strand.
TCGCTCAGTTCGCCGGGCGCGAAGACGGCCATGACCCCGAAGGACTCCCCTCCGCGGGTCAGCGGCAGCAGCGCGCCCGCGCGGATGCGGGGATCATGGTTCCACTGGCGATCGGGGAAGCGAGCATCGGCCAGGACGTCATTGGTGATGAACGGGACCCCGGAGGTCACCGCCATGCCCAGCGGGGCGTACTTGAGCGGGTGCCGGGGATGGTTGGCCTCGGTGCCGGGATCGGCTCCGGCCGCGGCCACCTTGTGCAGGCAGGCCCCGCGATCCGAGCAGTGGGAGACGAACGAGCAGGTCAGGCAGCGATCGCCGGGTCGCCGGATCCAGATGCGCACGGCGCTGGCTTCGGCATCGCGGACCACCGACTCGCAGAGCCCGCTTAACAGGGGCTCGAGCTCCACGGTGCCGGCGAACCGTTCTGCTATGTCGATCAGGCGCTCCGAACGCATCCAGGGCACTCAATTAAGGCCCGAGAAGGCGCGCGGGAACCAGACGGGCAGGCCGCGGCTCTTCCCACCTCCCGGACAGACAAAAAAGACTTACCTCCAGGGTTATGATAGCAGCCGGTTCCCCTTCGGCTTGGGAAACTTGTCCACTGGTAGTTAATTCCGACTAAAGTTATATTGCCGCCGTGCCGCCGCCATCCGCCACGATGCCCGCCCTGGTTTATCGCCCCCAGCCCGTTCGCTGGACCCTCTGCCGGATCCTTTCCAGGCGGTTTCCCGCGGTGTCGTGGTCCCGCCTGTCGTCGCTGCGTTTCGAGCAGGTGCCCGTCCCGCCGCTGCCCTCGCCTCGCTGGGTGCGGCTGCGGACCCTGCTGGGGGGGATCTGCGGCACCGATCTGGCCGCCATCACCCAGCGTCATCACCCGGCGTCGATTCTGCAGGCCTTCGCCAGTTTCCCGGCCGTGCTCGGGCATGAGCATGTGGCCGTGGTCGACGAGGTCGGCAGCGACGTCCGGGGCTGGTCGCCGGGCGACCGGGTGGTGGCCGACTCCTCGTTGTCCTGCCGGGTTCGCGAGATCGAGCCGCCGTGTCCGTCGTGTGCCGCAGGCCGCTTTTCGCTCTGCGATCACTTCCGAACCGGACCGCTGCCGCCCGGGATCATGGTGGGCTGGAACAGTTTCACCGGCGGAAGCTGGTCGCCTTATTTCGTGGTCCACCAGTCCCAGCTCCACGCGGTGCCCCCTGCGGTGAGCGATGAGGATGCCCTGCTGGTGGATCCGGTGGCCGGGGCCCTGCACGGGGTGCTTCGGCACGGTCCGCGGGACGGGCAGACGGTGCTGATCCTGGGAGGCGGTGTGCTGGGCATGAGCGTGGCGGCGGTGCTGAGGGCCATCGGCTCGACCTGCCGGGTGGTGGGGCTGGTACGGCATCCTGCCCAGGCGGACCTGATGGGTCGGTTCGGGGCCGATGAGGTCGTTCTGAGCGGCCGGTCGGACAATCAGGCGGTTCGCTATGGCAAGGTGGCCGGCCGCATCGGCGGTCAGGTCGTGCCGACGCGGTTCGGGCACCAGGCGTTTATCGGCGGCTTCGACGTGGTTTACGACTGCATCGGCACCGGCCAGAGCCTGACCGATGCCCTCAAGTATGCCCGGGCGGGCGGCACGGTCGTCGAACTGGGCACTTCGCAGATCACCCTGGTGGACACCGCGCCCCTGTGGTTCAACGAGATCAACCTCGTCGGGGCCAACGGGCGGGCCATCGACAGCTTCGAAGGGCGACCGCGGCACAGTTACGAGATTGTCTTCGAACTGATGACCAGCGGACGGCTCGACGTGTCCGCGCTGCTGACCCACAAGTTTCCCCTGGTACGTTACCGGGATGCGTTCGCCGCCCTGACCCGACGCGGAGCAAGCGGAGCACTCAAGGTGGCCTTCGACCATCGCACACCGCGATGACGCAATCCCGCCGTGCCAGGCGCTGCCGGCCCCGGAGACTCGGGGTGGGCCCGGGGCACGCTGCGTCGCCGCACCGCCCCCGGGGGGAGCACGCCCACACCCGATTACAAAAGCGGAGTGCGCCACGATATAGAGTGATGCACACCATTTCGCTGACAAGTGGGCGTAGTGTATCGACTTGCGCTCAGGTCGCAAGGGCAGAGGACTCGTCCGGATCAGGATCAGGACGGAGCCCCAGAGGGGGTGGGCGGGATGCCCAAGACCTGGATAAGAACGGCGGCCACCGCCCGATGCCCTTGATCGGAGAGGTGGAGACCATCCAGGGTGGTATCTGATGCCCCAATGACCCCGGCAAGCACTCGCCTGGGCAGAAGCATGACATCGAATTCGGCAGCCAGCCGTCTCTGAACCCGTCCATAGCCGCCGGACAACGGAGGAAGCGGTAGCTCGAACATGACCAGATGCCGGGAGGGACCGCCGACGCTGGTCAGCAGCGTGCGTAGATCGGCTTCGAATGTGTCGATGGAAGTGTTCCCGAGCAGGTCATTGCCGCCGATCTCAAGCACTACCACGGCTTCCCCGGGCGGGATGCCGCGGGCCTGCTGCCGTGCCGACGCTGTGGTGGCCCCCGCGGCGGACAGATCGATGACCTCGATGCCGAGCGACTTGGCGAGGAGCTTCGGCCAGGTGGTTTCGCCGGTGCCCATGCCCGCGCTGAGCGAGTCACCCAGGATGCAGATCCTCTGACACGGTAGCACCTCGAACTTCGGCAGACGCCAACGCGGGAGTTCCATCGCCAGCGCCGCCAGACACAGGCCCAGAGGCACAGCCACCAGCGCCGACACAGTCTGCTTCTTGAGCCGCCGCAGGCGATCCAGGACCAGCCAGGCCAGGGTTACCCATACCCATATCGCCAGAAACCACGGTGGCAGCGCTGGCGAGGAGAGCCCGATTCCGAGTACGGCGACCACCATGCCCAATCGCCCGAGTGCAATCAAGCGCTTCCGATTTGCCGAGGCCAACGCGAGCAGGCAAGCCATGAGAACGAGGTTCGCGACCAGAAAGGCGCGTCCGTCGGCGAAGAAGAGGGCGATCCGCAGGCCGGTCATGATCGGTCCGTTCCCGGAGCCCGGAGGTCTCACGGTTGGCAGGGCTCCTGCTTCCATTCTATTCCAAAGCCCGGGCGGTGTCCCCGGGGTACAGGATGTGTGGGCCCGGCGCGCCAGCTTTCTTGGAGATTTGCTTTCGATTACCTTGCATGAAAGGCAGCATGTGCCTGGGAGCTTCGAAGTCTCATGCCGCAACTGGATCGCAGGACATTCCTGAAGCGGGCCGCCGCCGGCGTCAGCGCGGTGATCGCGCTGCTGGTTGCGGTGCCGGGGGTGGCCTACGTGCTGGCGCCGCTGATGCGTTCGCGCCGGGAGCACGACTACCTGCGGGTCATGCCGCTGAGCGGGTTGCCGGAGGGCGTGCCGGTGCGGGCGGCGATCACGGCCG
>CAYVVX010000494.1:0-4670 GCA_964455315.1 uncultured Planctomycetales bacterium
ACGGATGCATCACGGCCGAAGCCGGCGTCACCGAACTGGTCAGCAAGGTGCGCTGCTGCTCGGGCCAGCAGTTCGACGGCTCGTGCGACCGTCCCTCGATCAGCGGCAACGGCCGCTACGTGGCCTTCGACACCTCCTCGCAGTGGTTGGATTACGACCTGGTAACCGACAATGACAGCAACCAGAGAGGGGACGTCTACGTCCGCGACATGTTCGGAAGCGGCAAGTCCGAGCGGGTCAGCGTGGACAGCAACGAGAATCAGAACACCGACTTTGGCAGCAATATCGCGGTACTGTCCCACGACGGCCGGTACGTCGCTTTCAGCTCCGCCAGTACCCAGTTCCTGGGTATCGGCGTGGACAGCAATGGTTTCAGCGACATCTACCTGCGCGACCGGGGCACGCCCTCCGGCGGCAACTTCATCCATTCCGCCGGCACCACCCAGCGGGTCAGCCTGGGAACCTTCCATCCGTTCCCCAGCGGCTCGCCGAATCTCTTCGTGGAACTCAATGACAACAGCTCCCAGCCGTCCATCTCGCCGGACGGCCGGCATGTCGCCTTCACTACCCACGCGACCAACGTGGCCTGTGGTTTGATCTGTACGGGCGCGGCTGCCTTTGACGACGTGTACGTGCGGGATTGGGTCGCCCCCACCTCCCGCCTGATCAGCGCGCCGGATGCGGTATTCGCCGGTGACGGCAACAGCTCCAAGGGTTCGATCAGCCAGGGCGCCGAGTTTGCCTCTTTCGACAGCGTGGCCACCAACATGGTTTCCCCGGACGCCAACGGGGCCGGCTCCGACGTCTACCTCCGCACCCGTGGAGGCCCGACGCTGGTCTCGGCCGTTTCCCGCAAGACCCACGGCGCGGCCGGCGACTTCGACATCAACCTGCCGCTGTCCGGCTGCCCGGCCACGGAGAGCCGCACCGGCGGACCGACCAGGCTGGTGCTCGCGTTCAACGAGAACATCTCCGCCGAGGATGGCGCGTTCAACTGCAATGACGAGGTGACCCTGCAGTTCGCAACGTGCGGCAGTGTCTCGGTCAGCGGCGCCGAGCTCACCGTGAACCTGAGCGCGTCCACTGCGAATCACATCATCGGTGTGGCCGTGAAGGACATCAAGGATGTCAACAACTACCCGCTCTACGGCGATGCGGAGTTCTTCCTGCTCCACACGCAGGGTGATGTCAACGCCGACCGGGTGGTCAACATCGTCGACCTCAACGAGGTGAAGACCAGGCTGTTCCAGGTCGTCACCGTCGCGAACTTCAGGGCCGACGTCAACGCCGACGGCGTGATCAACATCGTCGATCTCAACGACACCAAGGGCAACCTGTTTGCGAACCTGGGCGCCTGCCCATGAGGTGTTGAGGCGATAGGGCAACAGGTGTGAATAATCATCCAGGGCCTCCGGCGCCGCTTCGGCGGTGTCGGGGGCCTTGTTCATTCGCTTTGAATCGAACGGGTTGCCTACCGATCCCTTTCGAGGATCAGCCTGGCCATGCGGGCGAGGGTGTCGCGGGTGTCGGACGGTGCCAGGGCCTCCAGCGCCGCCACGGCCGAGTCGATGTAAGCTCGGGCGGCGGCGAGGGCGTGGCCGACACTGCCGGAAGATTCCAGGAGCTGGCGGAGGGCCTCACGGTCGGTTTGCGGGGCGGCCAGCAGTTCGAGCAGGGCGGCCCGGGCCGGCCCGTCGAGATGCTGCAGCCCGTGAATGACCGGCAGGGTCAGCTTGTGCTTGTCGACGTCGCGCCCCAGGGTCTTGCCCATGTCCTGCTCGGTGCCGACGATGTCGAGCACGTCGTCGGTGATCTGGAAGGCGATCCCGGTGTCGATGCCGTAACGTTCCAGTCGTTCGCTTTCCTCGGGCGAGCCGCCCGCCAGCCGGGCCCCCAGATGTCAGCAGACGCCGGTGAGCACCGCGGTCTTGCGGGTGATGATCTGCAGGTACTGTTCGACGGTGAGCCGGTCGTCGCCGCGATGGGCGATCTGCTGCAGCTCCCCTTCGCAGACGGTGTTGGTGGTTGCCCCGATCAGCCGGGAGGCCTCCTGCGAGTCGAGCGAGCTGCACAGGTGGAAGGCGTGGCTGATCAGGTAGTCGCCGAGCATGATGGCCGCCTCGTTGCCGGCCAGGCGATTGATGGTCGGGTGGCGGCGGCGGAGGTCGGCTTCGTCGAGCACATCGTCGTGGACCAGGGTGGCCATGTGCACCATCTCGACCACCGCGGCCAGGGTGAAGTGCTCGGGACGAACCTGCCCGCAGGCCCGCGCGGACAGCAGCAGCAGCGCCGGGCGGAGCATCTTGCCGCGGTACTGGCGGACCTGGTCGCAGAGGTCGTTGACCACCGGCAGGTCGGAGAACAGCTCATCGTCGAAGATGCGGCAGACCTTCTCGAGGTCCGCGGCCATGGGTTCGTAGAGTGACATCAGCCCTGGCATGTGAAACTCTCGACGCGCCTTGTTGCCGATTCCGGGCGGACAGCGCCCGTTGCCCGCCACATTGTAATGACCCGGGAGGGAGCCCGCGAGTTGTTTCAGAACTTTTGAAAACTTGGTGAACCGGCCTATTCGCCCGGTGGCCGATCCGGAGCCGGGGGTCTTCTTGTGTCCGCTCCGGGTCCGTGCTACAAACGGCCTCGACCCGTCCGGAACGCGGTTCCGGCGGTTTTTCGGGGGTTGTCGTGCTGGAGAGACCCGTGCCCGCCATCGACAAGGTCGCCATCATAGGACTGGACTGTTTCGAGCCCTCGCTGGTTTTCGAGCGCTGGGCGGACCGGCTGCCCAACCTGCAGGCGCTGTGCAAGTCGGGAACCTGGGGAAACCTGGAAAGCTCCATGCCGCCGATCACCGTGCCGGCGTGGTCATGCATGGCGTCGAGCAAGGATCCCGGGACGCTGGGCATTTACGGCTTCCGGAACCGGGCGGACCATTCCTACGACAAGCTCTCCATCGCCACCTCGCTGGCGGTGCGCGAGCCCCGGTTATGGGAGATCCTCAGCCAGGCGGGCAAGGACTCCATCGTGCTGGGCGTGCCGGGTACCTTCCCGATCACCCGCCCGTCGCGCGGCTGCATGGTCTGCGGCTTCCTGGCCCCGGACATCAACAGCGACTACACCCATCCGAAGGAGCTCAAGCACGAGATTGCCGCGGTGGTGGGGGAGTATCTCATCGACGTCAAGGGATTCCGTACCGACGACAAGCCGTGGCTGCTGGACCAGATCTACGAGATGACCGAGAAGCGGTTCAAGCTGGCCCGGCACCTGCTGACCGAGAAGCCCTGGGATCTGTTCTGGATGGTGGAGATGGGCACCGACCGCATCCACCACGGGTTCTGGCAGTACATGGACCCGGCCCATCATCGCCACGAGCCGGGCAACGCATTGGAGAACGCCATCCGCGACTACTACGTCCGCCTGGACGGGTGGATCGGCGAACTGCTGGGGGTCATCGACCGGCAGCGGACCGCGATCTGGGTGGTCAGCGACCACGGGGCCAAGTGCATGATCGGCGGCTTCGCGTTCAACGACTGGCTGATCCGCGAGGGCTACCTGGTCATGAAGCAGCCGGCGGACAAGCCGCGCAAGTTCCAGTTCGCCGAGGTGGACTGGTCGAAGACGAAGGTGTGGGGCGAGGGCGGCTATTACGGGCGCTGCTTCATCAATGTGGAAGGGCGCGAGCCGCAGGGCATCGTGCCGCAGGGCGAATACGAGAAGCTGCGCAGCGAGCTGGTCGCCAGGCTGGAGGCGCTCACCGATCACGAGAACAAGGTGATGGGCACACGGGCCTACAAGCCGCAGGAGATCTACGCCCGGGTCAACGGCGTGCCGCCGGACCTGGTGGTCATCTTCGGCGACCTGAGCTGGCGCAGCGTCGGCACCATCGGCAACCCGTCGCTGCACGTCTTCGACAATGACACCGGGCCCGACGACGCCAACCACGCTCAGCAGGGCATGTACATCCTGAACCATCCGTCGCTGCCCGCGCAAGGCCGGCGCGACGCAAGTCTCTACGACGTCGCCCCGACCAGCCTGAAGCTGCTCGGTCAGCCGGTGCCGGGGGATATGCGTGGCAAGCCACTGGTGTGAGGGATAGTGCTGAGTGCTGAGTAAGAAGGAGTGCGGCAATTCATTGCTGCACGTGTCCGTTGCGGACAGCATGGGGGCGACGGTATTCCGTGCGGTGCCGTTCTCGAGGCTGCTGAACGGGAAGCTGTTCGAGAATCTGGCGGTAGGATACATGGCCACACATGAGCTCGGGGGATACGAGCTGGGATTGAGAAGCGAGAAGGGGCAGACCTGGTCGCGAGGGCTTGGCGACAGGCATGAATGCCGGGAGGCTCCATGATTCATTGCTCGACTCTGACCACCGTGCTGCTCCTGTCCGTGTGCGCCTGCGCCGCGGCGGAATCACCGGAGAAGTCGAAGGCCAGCGCTGCTGATCCGCGCGTCGGCCAGCCGCGGCACCTGTTCGGCTGCGGTGTGATCTGGGCCGAGTGGCGCGATGGAGACTGGTCATGGGACCGCAAATGTCTGCGCACCCTCCGCGACATGGGCGCCACCCATGTCGGCGTGAACCTCCCCTGGATCAATGTCGAGCCGGAGGAAGGCCGCTGGACCTGGGACTACGCCGATCACCAGGTGGCCCAGGCGGAAGCCCACGGGCTGGAGAT
>CAYVVX010000495.1:0-4664 GCA_964455315.1 uncultured Planctomycetales bacterium
CGACGGCCGGGGCGTCCGCATGGCCCTCGAAGTCGCCCATCAGCGACGCGGCGCTGTCGTTCCAGTTGTAGACGACGTTGTTGATCACGTCGGCGCGAACCCCGTGCTTGAGCCGCGGGTTGCGCTGGTTGTTGTGGGCGAAGAGATTGTGATGGATGGTGATGTTGCGGGTGTTGTCGCCGACCAGGAAACCCATGCCGCTGTACTTGCGGCCATCGCCGTCGGGGCGAAAAAGCGGCTGGGCGATGATGCACCACTGCACGGTGATGTCGCGGGCCCCGCTCCAGGTGACCAGGTTGCGCGAGAGCGTCCAGGTCAGCGAGCAGTGGTCCAGGATGATGCGGGCCGGCGGCTCGGCGCCGGCGATGTGGATGCAGTCGCGGAAGTGGTCGATGGTCGCGGGGTCGCGGGCGCCGAGCCGCACGCGCAGGTGCCGCACGATCACGTCGTGCGTGCTGATGACCAGCCCCGCGCCGCGCAGGCAGACGCCGTCGCCCGGCGCCGACTGCCCGGCGATGGTGCAGAAGGGGCTGTTCAGTTCGATGTCGGACTTGAGCTCGATGTACCCGGCCACGTCGAAGAGGATGATCCGCGGCTCCTTCGCCTGGCACGCCTCGCGCAGACTCCCCGGCCCGGCATCATCCAGCGTGGTGACCTTGATGACCCGCCCGCCCCGGCCGCCGGGCGTGACCGCGCCGAACCCCTCGGCGGAGGGAAAGGCAGGCGGATCGGCCGCGAAGGCGGGGAGAGCAAGAAGAAATGCCGGCAGAACGCTGAAAACGCGATGCATGATTGCTGCCTCCTCAAGGTGACGACGGGGGCGCCTGCGCACGGGCTGAAACCGGCACACGTTCACGCGGGGGTGGAATCTGGAACGCTACGTCTCCGTTCCACATCTCCTAATCCGTATTCTCATCACTGGTACATTCGTCAGGATTGTAAAAGTCATCACTATATACCGCATTGATGATCTCATTCTTCGAAATAACCGTGACTGGCGATGGAGCCATCCCTGATACCATATGAGATCCATGGCCGGGAGGAAGAAACACGCGAATGCGCCCCTGCTGCTCATCGAAACGTTCACACGAGGGAGGTCCAAGTTTCTGGATCGGTATCGAGATCGACATCCCGGGACGAAACCTTAGAGGATCCATGAAGGCAGCAATCTTTTCGTTCGCCGCAGCGCGCTCCTCCAGGGCCGTCCTCCATTCCTGGGAATACCCCCCGCCGAACAATACAGACACATTCAAACCATCTTCTTTAGTGCTCTTCGGTGCCCGGCTGTGAAGCGAATCCATACACTCGTCAAAAGACAGATCTGCTGATGATATGATAGTCTCAATACGTTCTGAAGTCTTCCATGGACTACGAACGCTGAGCTTACTGGTTCCTTGATATGGTATCTCGTGATACTGAAACGATGGGGGTTCTATGAGCTTGGAAAGGGAACCGTTTTCGAACAGGAGATACAGTCGAACATAGTTGATGTTCACGCCATAGCTGACACACATGATGTGGTTATTGTCGCGCGCCACTTGAAATTCATGCCGTGGCATGTTTTTCATGGCTTGCCCAACTGAATCAAGCGATACTCCCCGATCAAGGCGACATAGTTGCTCCTGCAAAGATTGCTTTTCAGCAACTCCATCGCCGCCAGCATCGTTGCTTTCGCAGCCGAGGACCAGAGCAACTCCACACATTAGTAATAAAGGAGAGCGATTCATAGCAACGTCCTTGAAGACACTCACTTAGGGTTGGAAACGGGGCCGCAGCTTGTGCCTGATGCCGTCATCGGCTTCGTCCGCGGCCGGCTTTCGGCTTGCATGGTATGCTTCGGATCCAGCTGCATCCGCGTTCTCGTGGCTTTCCCGTTCGCTCAAAGGAAGATGATGACTATCCTTACCGCAAGGTTCACGGTAACATGCATGAATCCCAACAGCAAGAGCAGGTGCGTGATCGTTGCCACAACTATTATCCTACGAGAGGCAACGGAGATGACGGATGCGGTAAAGAACAAGATGCAGCTATAAGCAGTGATGACGAAGTAGGAGATCCAGCCAGCGATAGGCAAACAATCCATGAGCCCGAGGGAGAGCCGAACAACTTCGGTAGTGGACAAGGCAACACCCAGCACGAAGACCGGAAGGTAGAAGATGGCCAAGGCAACACAATAACTCCAGAGCCCGAATTCCTCCCGTTGGCCGCGCCTCCCAATCCAGAGCATTGTCAGACCCCCTGCCAGGGTAGCGAAAAGGAGTTGGGCAACGCCTTGGCTCTTGAAGACAGCCTGGGGTATCAAGGAAGATCCACACCAGTTCATCCCGAGTCCCCGCCATCCTGATGCAATGGACCCAGTGGCCACAGTGACGGGAATCAGTGTTTCTAGAGCTGCGGCGAGGACTGACACAATCACGGCGCTAGCTCCCACACACCCGAGAAACAGGCAGGGCTGTCTGATGGGAACTACCAGACGATCATGCACGGAATGAAGAGCCCTCCATGGATGAATGGTCCCCGTGACAACTGTTCGCAAAAAGGCAAAAGCGAGTCCAATTGGTCTGCCCTGCTCCCAACGCAGAAACACGTGGGATGCAACAGTGGGAATGGAGTGCCCGCACTCTGGACATATTCCACTGACGTTGCCTTCTAGCAAGTATTGGCAATAAGGGCACTTTGGAGCTTCCATGTGAACATTATCCTCCTTCCTGCTGCCGGCCTTCGGCTCGCATGGAATGCCCCAGATCCAGCCCCGTCACCAACCATCAGTATCCCCTTTGCTGGCAAGGACTTCAACAAGGGGGTGAAGAGTAGAACCTCCGGCGGCAGCCTATCGCTCCGACGCCGGAATGTCGATCTGCATGAACGTCGGATGCCCGAACGATTCGCCCTCCTCGTCGGCGTTGCGATAGCGCCCGTTCCAGGTCAGCAGCAGCGTGCCGCCGGCGGCGTCGATACAGGTGGAGTACGAGCCGCCGAAGACGTAGCCGTGCTTCTCCTGGTAGAACGGGTGCAGGAAGGCGATCACCTTCCTCGCGTACGTGCGCGTGTCCATCTGGATGATCGGCGAGCCGGCCCCCCAGGTGCTGCCGTGGGCGCCGACGGTGTAGTAGATGTACCGGTCGTGGGGGCTCAGCGCGATCGAGGTCGCGTACAGCCCGTCCTCCCAGTTGAAGCCGATGGTCTCGATCCGTTCCTCGTCGGGAAAGAACTTGAACATGATGCCGTCGTAGGTCTGCACGATGAACGAGCCGTCGTTCAGCCGCCGCCGTGTATACGAGCGGATCCACGGCTTGGCGTTGGCCGGCGGCCTGGGATGCTTCGGCACATACGCGGCCGTGTGCCGAAAGCGATTGAGCGCGGGGTCGTACTCGACGATCTGCAGCGAGTTCATGGTGCAGCCGTAGACCTTGCCGGTCTTGTCATCCACCAGCGTGCAGCGCCCGTCCCAGGTGACATCGCCGGGCAGCGGCCCCGCGTAGATGGAGCGATTCGCGCGCACGTCATACGCCAGCCAGTTACCCCACAGCCCCAGCCCGTAGAAGATCCCCCGCCGCGTGTCCGAGGCGTGCATCGGGTAGCTGTCGCCCGGGATGGGCATGCCCAGGTCGCGGGCTTCGCCGCTGCGCGTGCTGTACGCGAGCAGGCGCCCGCCGACATGGTCGCGCACGGCTTGGGCCGCGTTGTGCGGATGCGTGCCCCAGTACGTCGCGAAATAGATCCAGCCGTCGGGCATCTCGTCGAGCCGCCCGTGCAGCGTGCCGTGGCCGAATTCGCCGGGCTTGAGCTTGAGGAACGTGGCCACGTCCAGCACCTGGCGATGCGCGTGCGTGACCGGGTCGTATTCATACAGGTAGCAGTTGCCGTCGATGCCGCGATGGTTGCCGAGCGCGGAATAATACTTCCCGTTGCCAGCGACGACCCCCTCGCCCCACAGGCTCCACAGCCCGCCCTTCTTGTCCAGGTCGCGCAGCTCGGGCAGACCGGTCACGGTGCTGAGGGTGATCTTCGGCGGCACGGCGGCGATGGTGAAGGCCTTGCTCCCGGCGAGCCGCTCGGGCGGGACCAGCAGGGCACCGTCCTGGTCGGTCCAGGCGGGCCGCGGCGGGACGGCCTCGACGCGCTCCGGCTTGTCGTCACCGCGGGCGACAGGGACGGCGGGAAGGAACGCCAGGAATGCCAGCAGCGGGGCAGCGGAGACCAGGAGGTTGTTCATGGAGGCATGGTAGCGGTGAGGGGAAAGCGGTCAAGGCAGGCCCAGGCCGGAGCGGGATGCTTTTGCGGGGCTCGATGCCGGGCTAGAATGGGACGGTACGAGGCCACGTTGTTTCCCGCGTTTGCGGCGTTGGCCGCGCAGGCACGACCGGCGCGGCCTGATGTGGCCGGTTTCTCATGGGAGCGTTGGACTGATGCGGATTCCCCTGGCCCCGGCCGGTTTGCGCGAGATGACCATCCTGAGCCTGCTGTTCGGCGGGCCGGCGGCATTGTTCCTCTGGCTGTGGATCGGCGGCGGGTCGGTACTGTGGCTGGTTCCGGCGGTGCTGTTCACCCTGCTGTGGGCCGGGGGGCTGGCGTTCTTCCGCGATCCGGAGCGGGTGGTGCCCGGCGGCACGGGCATCCTGGTCTCGCCGGCCGACGGCAAGGTCACCGAGATCACCGAACTC
>CAYVVX010000496.1:0-4652 GCA_964455315.1 uncultured Planctomycetales bacterium
CGATGCACCTACCGCCCGCGCCGCCGATTCGGCCCGGTGGGTAGGTGCAGGATGCTTGAAAAAGTTCGAATCCCGCGGAAGCGCAATCCCAGTGATAGACCTGACTTGGACTGGCTGAGCCGCGTGGCTGAGCTGCTGGAGTTCGTATGCGAACGATGTTCCCCTGACACTGGGTATGCCCTCGGCGTCGATGATGCCACCAGTTGCACTGAGGTTCAGCTTGCGGACGCCCTCACTGCCGAAATCGCAGACCTGAACGGGTTCTTCCACACGAGCCGCTCCGTTCGTGATGCCAACGAGACGATTGAGCAGATGACGGACGACACCCTGGCGGGTGTGCTTGTGCACATCAAGGATCAGGCCCGGGATGCTGCGAACGGACGGCGCAGATGCAACTTCGCGGCACACATGGTGGAGTCGGCCCGGATGGCGGTTCCGATCCTTCGCCGGCATTCGAAACCCACGCTGAGGGAGCGAGTTCAACAACTCGAAGGAGGCGCAGACCCAGTAGATGAACCCCAGCGTTGCATAACAAGCAACGGGGAGCGTGGTGATTGTGCCCAACACGACCAGCGATTCGGTTGCTCCAACCCAAGCTCGCGAACCTCACGGGAGGTGAGGTCCAGGGACGGTGACCGCTGCCTTGAAAACGTCCGCCTTTATTGGGCATCCCGCTCCTCAACCCTCAGTTTTTTGCAGCTGGAGGGTGTAATCAGCGACGCCGGCACGGGCGAGGGTTTGCAGCAACCAAGTAATGCCCAGACAGGGGCACGGCCAACTGGGGAGAGGGCGGGGCGGCTACCCAAAGAGGACTCAAAAATACTCCGGGCGGTGATGCTGGCGAAGATCCGGGAACATCCCACCTTGAAGGAGGACATCCCCGCCCTAGCGAGCGCGGTTGGGGTGAGCGAATCGACCATTCGGCGGTGGCTGGACGAAGAACAGCAAAAATTTAATGAATTATTGAAAGCGAAGCGCGACTTCCAGGAAGAATGACAACGAAATGACAGTTTTTGACAGCGCTCTTGGCCCGTGTTTACGGGCCTTTTTCATTTCGAAATGACGGAGAAATGACTGAAAGTCGGGTAGGGCATAGGAGGTGCCTATGGCCCGACAACAGTTCAATCCCGATGTAACCCGCCGCGACAGCGGCCCCTATTGGGGCGCTGTACTCGTGGCAGCCCTGGAGCTTGGCGACAAAGCCAGAGCCGAACAGGCCCGGCGGAACCTGCGTCGCCTGGGGCATCATTTCGACCTCAACGGCAGGAAAGGGGGGAAGCATGGCCGCTAATCCCTCCAGCACACCCCCTGCTCCGCAGGCACCAAACAGCCCCACCCCCCCGGTCCTCTTGACCGTCCGCGAAGCCGCCAAGGTTCTGAGGATTAGCAGTCGAACCCTGTTCACCCGCACCCAGGATGGCGCGATTCCGCACATTCGCCTCGGCGGACGAGTGCTCTACCCCCTTCAACAATTGCGCGAATGGATGGCGAACAAATCGCAAGGAGGCACGAGATGAACTCAACGGATAATCAACTGCTGGAAGCCGCGCTGGGCTACGCAAGAATCGGCTGGTTCGTGATCCCGCTTCACAGCGTCGTAGGCGGAAAATGCACCTGCGCAAAGGGCGACCGATGCCCTACCCCAGGCAAACATCCAAGAACAAAACACGGCGTAAACGACGCGAGCGCCGACCCCGGACGGATCGATGCATGGTGGCGGCGCTGGCCCGACGCGAACGTTGGGATTGCCACTGGCGCTGCCTCTGGAATCGTAGCGGTTGATGTCGATCCCCGTCACGGTGGGAACGACTCGTGGAGTAAAATGATCGAGTTGCACGGCAAGGTCTCAACCGTGGAGGCGATCACCGGCGGCGACGGTCGGCACCATCTCTTTGCCCACCCCGGAATCAGATTTCGGAACCGAGCCGCAGTCCGACCAGGGATTGATATCCGCGGGGACGGAGGGTACGTCGTGGCCGCACCGAGCATCCACGTGAGCGGCAACCGGTATCGATGGGTCGAAGGCTTTGGGCCGGACGAAGCAAAGCTGGCGCCCTTGCCCGACTGGGCAAGAGTTGCACCCGATTCTGCAAGTACTGGCAGTCACCCCGGGCAGCGGCGGGCGCCAATCGAGGCGTTGGCATCACTGACAGAGGCGAGTGGGTCTTCATCTGAGCGTGAGGAAGCGAGAGCCTGGCTGGTCAAACGAGCCACACGCTACGTCGCGAGAAGCGACGGAGAGATGGAGGGCAACCGCAATAACACCGCCTTGGGCATCGCCGGCCAGCTGGCCGCATACCAACTGGAGGATGGGTCAGGCAAACTGTCTGAAGATGAGATCCTCCAGATGATGCTCGACTGGGCTGGCCGGTGTACTCCCCCATTCGATGCCGAGGAGTTGCGCAGAACGATCTACTCGGCCCTGCATAATGGCACTCCTCGTTCCCCCAAGATCGTGAAGCCGAGGCGGCGATCAAGGGGCAAAGAGAATACCAAGCGGAAGAAAACAACACAGACTCAGGCCCTGGTGGACCTGGTCTCGCAGGATCAGCTGTTTCATTCGCGAGATGGGGAAGCTTACGTCCGGTTCAGGACAGGCGATCCAGAGCACATCGAGACCTGGCCCGTCAAGAGCAAGGGGTTCGGGCAGTGGCTTGTAGCAGAGTGCCATCAGCGCACGCAGATGGTGCTGGGCGACAGTGTCGTGTCCGCGGCCGTGAACACCATCGCGGGACTCGCCATTCACCGCGGCCCTGAGTATGCGGTGCATCTGCGCGTTGCGGGGCACGGGGACAGTATCTGGATTGATCTGGGAGATTCAGAATGGCGCGTCGTTGGTGTCAGTGCTGTCGGATGGCAGGTGCTGCCTGCCGATCAGGCGCCCGTTCGCTTTGTCCGCAAGGCGGGAAGTCGTCCTCTGCCAGTCCCGGTGCAGGGCGGAAGCCTTGATGAAT
This sequence comes from uncultured Planctomycetales bacterium, assembly GCA_964455315.1. Taxonomy (GTDB): domain Bacteria; phylum Planctomycetota; class Phycisphaerae; order UBA1845; family PWPN01; genus CAYVVX01. The sequence continues at coordinate 2,955 of CAYVVX010000496.1, forward strand.
TACGACGGTTTGTGAATCTCCCTGATGAAGGTGATTGGACGTTGTATCTCGGTTGGTTGGTGTCCGCGTTCAGGCCACGCGGTCCCTACACCATTCTTATCTTGAACGGGGAACAGGGCTCCGCCAAAAGCACCCTGGCGCGCCTCACGCGGCAACTCATCGATCCATGCGTGGCGATGGTGCGTCAGCCTTCGAAGGATATCCGCGACATCATGATATCAGCCACGAATGCGTGGGTGGTCTCCTTTGACAACCTTTCCAGCCTCTCGACTGAACTGTCCAACGGCCTGTGCTCGTTGGTGACCGGGGGCGGCTACAGTACCAGGGCGCTATACACGGACGATGAAGAGAAGCATTTTGAGGCGGCAAGGCCTGTCATCCTGAACGGCATCGAGGACCTTGGGGTTCGCGCGGACCTAATGGACCGAGCAATCGTTCTTTCGCTGCCAGCTATCCCTGATGGTTCTCGGAGGACCGAGGATGAGTTGAATCACGATTTTGAGCAGGCATGTCCCCGCATCCTGGGCGCATTGCTGGATGCCGTGAGCGTGGGACTGCGCCGATTCCACCAAGTTCGCCCCCCTCAGGTCTTCAGAATGGCGGACGTTACCCGCTGGGTATGTGCTGCTGAGCCCGGCCTGGGGCTTGCCGAAGGGGCGTTCCTTAAAGCCTACGCCGCGAATCGTGCTGAGGTGAATCTTGCCACGATCGAGTGTTCCCCGATCGGACCAGCCATCCTGTACTTGATGAAGATCACTTCGGAGTATCGCGGTTCTGCAGGTGAGCTCCTGAAGGAGCTGAACGGGGCTAAGAGTGAATTCGAGAATCTATGGCGGGATAACGACTGGCCCAGGAATCCTCGGGTACTGAGCCACCAGCTACGCCAGCTCTTACCTGCTCTCCGGCAGCAGGGCGTTCTCGTCTCATTCCCGCGGGGCTCCAAGAAACGGCTGATCGTCATAAGACGACAGTCCAAGTCACCCGAGTCTTCATCAGTACACGACTCATGCCAGCGGGATTCCAATATGCAGGATTCCCTCCCTACTGGGAGTGCCCAAGCCGGAAGCCAAACCGAAGCGGCACCATCTCGTCTTGTACCTCCCGCCTCAGACCTTCAGCGGCACGCTGAAACTGGCCCCCATGACGCTGATGACGCAAATGACGATGGAAATGTACTTGTCCCACAATCTGCTGATCGTGACTTTGAGGCTGATTGCGAAGACATCGAGCCCGAATGATGCAGGCGCCAGCCCTACTTGATTTCCTGACCGCCCGTGGCGTCACCGCGGAATCCGTTGCCGGCAAGCTACGCTGCCGTCCGCGGGAGGCCATCACTCCCGAGGTTCGGACTGCCGTCCGCAAGCACGGCCGGGGGCTGTTGGAGTTCCTAGTTGAGCAGGCTCCCCGCCGTGAGACGGGGAACAGCACAGACTCCCATGCCGACCGGGGAATCCGTCGGTTCCTGGCCGCGGCGGTGCCCCACCCGGACGGCAGCGGTTACTTCGATCCCGCCGAGAAGGATATCATCCAGGCGCTCCGGGAACTCAGGGCGGACCGGGAGAAGCCCAAGGCCCCCGCCGAGCCCCGACTACCCGGTCCTCCGCCCGACCCGTACCCGAAGCCCGGTGGCGGCACGGAGACGTTCCATGAGCGGGCTGTCCGGCTTCGCGAGGAGTGGAAGGTGAAGGGCTATCCGCC
>CAYVVX010000497.1:0-4644 GCA_964455315.1 uncultured Planctomycetales bacterium
GTCAGCGCTGACCCACCTGGGCTGGAACGACTATGTCGCCAGCGGCCAGAACAGCATCATCGTCTGGCAGGTGGATTCACTGACCTACTACAACAACGCAACGGACGCGTTCAACATGGTGCCGAGCCAGTCGGTCGGCGCATGTTGTGCTCCGAACGACACCTGCGTCGACAATCTCTCCAACGAGGCCTGCCTGGCGGTGGAAGGCTTCTTCAACGGCGCGACCACGAGTTGCGGCACGGTCATCTGCCCCGATCCGGTCGGCGCCTGCTGCAACCCGGACGGCTCGTGCGATGAATCCACGGAGGCCGACTGCCTCGCGGCGTCGGGCACCTGGCAGGGGGCCAACACGGCGTGCACGCTGACGGACTGCCCCCAGCCCCCCACCGGCGCGTGCTGCAAGTCCGCGGACGGAAGCTGCGTCGACGGGCTGACCGAGTTCACCTGCGAGGGCACCTTCCAGGGCGCGGACACCGTCTGCGCCAACGTGAATTGCCCGCCGCCGCTCAACGGGGCCTGCTGCCTGCCGAACGGTGCGTGCATCGAAGTGACCGCATTCCAGTGCGACGCCCAGTGCGGCACCTTCAACGGAGCGGCCACGACCTGCGCCGCGGCGTCCTGCCCGCAGGATCCGGTGGGCGCGTGCTGCATGCCCGATGGCACCTGCACCGAGGTCGTCGAGTACCTGTGCCCCGGTGCCTGGCACGGGGAGAGCACCACCTGCGGCGCGACTGACTGCCGGCCGATGCCGACGCTGGTCTGGTGGGAGAACTTCCACACCGATCTCGGCGGCGTCGTGGATCTCCGCGACAACAACCCGACCAAAGAGCTCTTCGTGGGCCAGTGCGACGGACGGCTGAAGGTCCATACCCAGAGCCGGCCGAACAACTGGGAAGTCAACGACCGCGGCGGCAAGCCGCTGGGGACCACGGTGAACGGCAACGACGATTTCAGCGCCCTGTATCGCTTCCGATGGTCGGACCTGCCCGAATCGGAGGATCCAATGTGGGAATTCATCTCGTTCCACGGCGATCGAAACAACCCCACCCAGCAGGCCTTCGGTGTCATGCTCCAGCACAACAAGGTTGGTACGGATTACTACGTGCGGATGTGCTCGGCGGCTGGAGAGCTCCAGTACTACTTCCTCTTCCAGTGCGGAACGACCTACAACCTGGGGCCGGATGCGGAGACCAACGAGTACCAGCTCGTGGTCAGCTACGAGGGTGATGAACACCTGCTGACCCATTCGATCTTCAACGCCGACGGCACCCTGCTGGGCGAATCGCCGACGCAGTCCTTCCAGACCTGGGACCTGGACATCGTCGGACCCAACGGGCCTTCGCAGAACTACTTTGACATCACCCCGCCACAGACCACTAAGCAGGACAAGTACGACGCGACCGCGCTGACCCACGTGGGCTGGCTGGAGTACACCCAGCCCACCACGCTCAACGCCATCTGGCAGACGGATTCGCTGGCCTACTTCAGCAGCGCCGGCGGGGCCTACAACGCGGTCTACGGCCCGACGCCTCTCGGGAGTTGCTGCCTGCCGGACGGCACCTGCGCGGACGATCAAACCGAGCAGGCCTGCCTGGCCGAGAGCGGCGGCTGGAGCGCCGACGGCACGTGCGAGACCGTCGAATGCATCGGGGCGTGCTGCCTGCCGGACGCCACCTGCGTGGATGGGCAAACCGCACCGGATTGCGATGCGCTGGGCGGCAGCTACGCGGGCCTCGGCACGGCCTGCGCCCAGACGGAGTGCCCGCTGCCTCCATGCAGCGATCCCTTCGCGGACGCGGACTTCGACGGCGATGTCGATCAGGCCGACTTCGCCGTGTTCCAGCGCTGCCACTCGGGAGCCTTCCCGTATGAGAACCCCGGCACATGCCATTGCTTCGATCGCGACGCGGACAACGACATCGACGGCGATGACTACCTGGAGTTCGCAGGATGCAGTTCCGGGCCGATGGTGATGGCGGACCCCGCCTGCGATGACGCCCCGTAACAGCCGTCACGGCTTCGCGACCCGACACGCCCCGCGCGTGGCACCGGTACATCCGGTGCCGCGTGACGGCCGTGGGCGGTCTCGACCCTGGATGGAGATGATGGATGCTCCGACAGTGCTGCTTGCCCGGAAGCCTGCTGCTGCTCGCGGTTCAGCCGCTGCCGGCCGCGGAGGGACCGGCGTGGTCGGGCCAGGGCAGGTACCGACTCCAGGTCGAGGTGGCACCGGTCGACCTTGGCGACCGCGACCGTGACCAGCTCGTCGCCCGCTGCGACCTGGATCTGCCCGTGCTGCTCAGGCAGGCGGGGGTGAGCGGCTACGTCGATCTGTCCAGTCTTCAGGTTCATGGGTTTGACTCAACCACCGGGGAACCGATCCCCTTCCCGTCGTTCGACGGCCGGTCGCCCTTCGATCGGCCATGCAGGTTCGAAGACAACGCGCTGCCCGAGGCGTATCCGGATCGAGTGGGTGCCGCTTCCGATACCACGGATGGCAGGCCGCGCGTGCTGGAGCGGCCGCGCGGGGGGCGACTGTTCAATCGCGAGATGGACCCGATTGCCGGCCGACTGATGTGGGTCCACACGCAGGTGGGGGACGCCCGCTCACACTACTGCATCTACTTCAACGTGGTGTCGCGACGGGAACTGGTCGGTCCGGCGCCGGCCCACTGGCTGGGCGACGTGGATCTGTATCGCCGCGCGGAAGGAGCGCCCATCGGCGGGATGTCCCACTGGAACATCTGCGCCGCGGACTACAACGGCGACGGGCTTTTCGACCTCATGGGCGGCGTCGAGAAGGGCCAGCTCTACTACTTTCCCAACCACGGCGTCCCCGGCCGGCCGCGATTCGTCGGCTGCCGCGTGCCCATGGACGAAGAGGGACCGATTGACGCAGGCTGGTACTGCACGCCGTTCATGACTGACTGGGATGACGACGGGCTCGTTGATGTGCTGGTCGGGACCCAGCACAGCGGCATCCTGTGGTGGAAGAACGTCGGGACCGCTGCCGAACCAAAGCTGTCCCATCGCGGCTTCATCCAGGCCGACGGCAAGCGGCTGGAGGTTCCCGCCACCCCCGTTCCGGAGGATCACGCGGGCATCTTCAAGGTGGACTATTACAACGCCCCCACGGTGTGTGACTGGGATGGCGACGGGCTGCCGGACATCCTCACCGGCGGTTACACCACCGGGCGAATCTTCTTCTACCGAGGCACCGGCCGGGGCCAGGACGGCGTACCGAAGCTGACGCTGGTGGGTCCACTGGAGGCCGACGGCGAAGTCATCGACACCGGCTGGTCCGCGACACCGACCACTTACGACTTCGATGGTGACGGCAAGCTGGAGTTGATCACCGGCTCCTGGGACTTTCAGCAGGCCCACAATGCCGATCGCTACCTCATGTACTTCGTCAACGAGGGCACACGGGCAGAGCCCCGGATGGTGCGCAAGCCGTTTCCCAAGCGGGGGAGCTTTCCCCGGAACATCATCGCCCGCGTCGCCGTGGCCGACTGGAACGGGGACAGGCTGCCCGACCTGCTGGTCGGTGATCACAGCGGGGATACGGGCATCTTCCTGAACCGCGGGAGCGCGTCCGAGCCGCTGTGGGAGTGGGACGGGGCGAATGTCACCGGAGCATGGGGATTCGTCCCGCTGAGCCTGGCCCAGGGTCCGGAGGATTACATCATCCTCACCTACGATCACATGATCACGTCGATCGCGGATATCAACGGTGACGGCAAGCTGGAGCTGATGTCCGGCGATGAGATTCATACGCTCAGCGGGTCGCCGCATGCCCCCGTGCTGGTCCGCCGCGGTGAGGCGACGGTGAACGGCGAACGGCTGCTCAATCCCGGGCCCGGTTACGGTGACGAGTACAACTGGAACGTCTTCTCCGACTGGGATCGCGACGGGCATCTCGACATCCTCTGCGGCACGCAACAGGGCAACGTCTTCTTTCATCGCAACACCGGCTCGCCCGACGGGATGAGCTTCGAACCGGGCGGGAAGCTGAAACTGACCGGCGGAGAGGATCTCAAGGTCGGGCCCGCGGTCCATGACGACCCGAAGGACGTGAAGGACTTCACCGAATTGCAGGGTTCGCGGATCAAGTTCATCGCCGCGGACATCGACGGCGACGCCATCGATGACCTGGTCATCACCGAGACGTTCAACAACATCTGGGTCTTCCGCAACACCGTCGCCGGGGGGATCGACACGCTGGAGCCCGGTGTGCTGGCCGTGAAGCTGCCCAGCCGGACACGCCTGTCCACGCTGGACTGGAACAACGACGGCAAGCTCGACCTGATCGACGGACAAACGCCGGAGGACACGGGTACCATTCACCTGAACCGGTCCGAACCGGGACACATCGCCTTCGACCCGCCGATCAAACCGCTCAAGCTGCCGTGGGTCTTCTACGGCGCAGGCTTCTTTCCGATGGACTTCAACCGGGACGGAGACGAGGACTTCCTGATCCAGAGCGAGTTCTACCTCTTCTGGGCGGAGCGGTCGTTCGTGCGGCACGGGTATGCCGCGGCGAGCCTGACCGGCGGCATTCAGACCAACGGCACGGCCGCCGGGCCCGTCACGCGCCTCAAGGTGGCCGCGGCGTGCCTGAACAGCTCGCTGGGCGATACCGCG
>CAYVVX010000498.1:0-4642 GCA_964455315.1 uncultured Planctomycetales bacterium
CGACCAGCCCCAGCGTCTTGCCGCGTCGAACCTTGAAGCTGACGCCGTCGACGGCCTTGACATGGTTCCTGACCGCCCCGAACAGCCCCCGGCGAACGGGGAACCACGTGCGCAGGTCGCGGACGTCGAGAATGTGATCGCCGTGGCCGGTCGCGGGTGGCGACGCGGGCGCGGTGGCGGTGGCCTGAGTCATGAGCAATAGGTTAGCCCGTCGGGGGCGGATCTGCCAGCGGGGTTCGGCACGATCGATTGTGGGCATCATTCTGGTGCGGCTGTGCCATGATTTTGTATAGAATCACTTGACTTGTCACTCTCAACAGGTATGATGCCAATTGGTGGTGCACGGGATCTTGTAACTCCATCTCAAAGGCGGAAGGGCAATGGGCCTGTTCGATTTGGCACGCGCAGCGCTGCTATACAACAAGCGTGTGGACGTCAAAGACCTGCAAATGGATCTCACGATGATGGACATCCCTGGCTTGCTGTTCGCCCCTGAGGGCGAAAACCTGACGGTCACGTACATGAACGTCCAGACCGGCAGAACTCGCAAGGCCACCATCCCAATTCAGAATGGACAGGTGTTGCTTCGTGATTTGATGGACGCCTACGCCCGCGTGGAGCTTCCCGCTGATCCTCCAAGATCCCCGTTTCGATAAACGTGCAGCCCAGTGCCCTGCATCCCTGCTCCCCCCAATGAGCCATACAACTCGTCCAACTACGTCTGGCTCAGATCTGGAGCGAGGCTAACCGCGCCTGAACTTTTCTTAGATTGTTATCGCATAGGAACGGCCAATCCCCCACGGTGTCTCTGGTTGGCTCGTACTGCATAAGACAGTTCGAACAGGAGCAGTTTGGGCTTCGACGCGCGTCATAGCAGTCCGAGGCTCCAAAAAGATGAAGGGCCTCGTGCCAAACCACGTACGGGTTCTCCAATTCATACACAAGTGCGAGCCGCCCAATCGTTCCTCCCCATAGGGCTTCTGGGTTGTTCTGCCGAGCCCACTTGGCAAGTATGTGGCTATGCGAACAAGCCAGAATCCGAAGACTGGCTCGGCCATACTTCTCCTCCAAGTAGTCATCTTGCTTGGATGCGTACCATCCGATGCTTCTTGTATGACTCAAGATCTCATGAAATGCCTGCAGATCCTGGGAGTTGAAGCGACTGGCGTGAATCTTGGCCTGCATCGGAGGCTTCGCAAGGAGAACGGGAAGCCGTTCCACCGCGTCACAAAAGGCCTCAAGTTGCCGCGACGCGAGGTCAACAGCACCATACATTAGCACCGCGCTACGCGTCATGTCGCCCCCCTGCCGCATCACTCCGGACTCCGCCAATCCGTTCCTCGATGGCGCTTCCACTCTTCCGGATCCACGAGCCGATCCTTGAGTTGTTCCTGAACTACGCGCTGCCGCTCGGCCATCTCCCCAATGCTGCCGTGGCACTCCTCCCACATTTGCTCGCGAAAGCGATGCAGTTCCTCGATGATCGGATCACGGAGCATGTTTCAAACTCCAGCATAGCGTCACGCCGGGCAAGTGAAGCTTCTCATCGGCGAGACGCCGGTGCCACCCCGGATAGGGCTTCGGCTCGGAAATCCGGCCGCGAGCCATCAGCGTGCATCCCTCACCCCCCATACACCTCCACCCTCAACCCCGTCCGCTCGCGGACCATCGCCGCGATCGGCTCCAACGCGGTGCGCTCGATCATGCTCACCCACGACTCGGCCGTGGTTCGGGCGATGGTGTAGACCTGCACCAGCTTGATCTGCCCGCCGGCTCCGGTGATCTCGTTGAGCCGGTCGGCGAAGGCGAGTACCTCTTCGGCCGGCGGCGGCTGCCCGTGGACGTTCATCCACAGCGACTGGATCACCACCGGGCGAACCTTCGCGGTGAAGGTGATGTTCTCGATGATCTTCGCCAGCGGCACGTTGGGCCGGTTGATGAGCTGGTAGTATGTCTCCGTGCCGGCGTCGAGCTTGGCCCAGATCTCGCCGTTGTTGGCGTCCAGCAGCGACAGCGTCTCCCGCACCGCCGGCTTGTCCAGGTACGCCGCGTCGGTGATCAGGACCAGCTTCATGTCCGGATCGCCGAACCGCCGGCGCAGCCCGGCCGCGAGCTCCACCGCCTCGTGGAAATGCGGCGAGGTGGTCGGCTCGCCGTCGCCGGAGAAAGCCACGTCGTTGATGCGACGGTAGCCCTCGGGCACATGGGCGAACTGCGGATCATCGAAGATCCGCCCGCTGGTGACCAGCTCCATCATCTGTTCGAGCTCCGCCCGAAGGTGGGCCATGTCCACCTTGCGGACCGCCGGCGGCACCGTCCGATCCACCTGGCAGTAGACGCAGTCGAAGTTGCAGGCCTTGTCCGGGTTCAGGTTGATCCCGATGGACAGACCGTGGGCCCGCCGGCTGATCACCGGGTAGACGTAGACGTTGTCGCGCCAGTGGCGGGTGTGCTGCTGAAAGAGCGTGCGAAGCTGCACCAGCGTCTCCGGATCGCTGCTCATGAACCTCTCCCGTGCCCGTCGCGGTCGAAGCGGGAACCTTTCGATTATAGTGCCCCGGGCGGCACGCCGCGCCAGGCGGACCCGCCGTCGCCCGCCCATTGCCCGCCGCAACCGCCCCACTTATACTTATCCCGCTTGCCAGAGCGCACTGACCGGCCCCGTCGTCTAGAGGCCTAGGACATCGGCTTTTCACGCCGACAACACGGGTTCGAATCCCGTCGGGGTCAGTATCTCCCGGTTTCCAGGTGAGGTTCCGCCCGCGCCGCGGGCATCAGCCATGCTCCCCGATGATTCCTCTTTCGATCCCGACCTGCCCCTGACCCCCGGGCAGCAGCTTGACCTCGACCAGCGCATGATGCGGATGGCCATCCGCGAGGCCGAAACCGCCCTGGCCGCCGGTGACGTCCCCGTCGGCGCGGTCATCGCTCACCAGGGGCGGATCATCGGGCGGGGGCACAATCAGCGCGAACAGCTCCAGGACCCGACCGCCCACGCGGAGATCCTCGCCATGACCGCGGCCGCGTCGTCGCTGGGTTCCTGGCGGCTGATCGGCTGCACGCTCTATGTGACCCTGGAGCCGTGCGTGATGTGTGCCGGAGCCCTGGTCAACGGGCGCGTCGAACGGCTGGTCTTCGGCGCCGACGACCCCAAGGCCGGCGCGGTCGGCTCGCTGTTCGACATCGTCAGCGACGCGCGTCTGAACCACCGCGTGCCGTTTACCCGCGGGGTGCTCGCCGACGAGTGCGCCGCGCTCCTCCGCGACTTTTTCGCGTATCAGCGTTCGCTGGGCAAGAAGTAGGAGGATGCGAACGCGAAGTGAGAAGTGAGAAAGGGGCGAAGCTGCTTCGCGACGGCGCTTCCAGTTTGCTGTTCAGCCACGGAGCTGCCGGGCTGCGGAGAGGCCCGGGCCGGTGGAGCGGCCGCGGCGTTGGCTGCGGCAGGTCAGCGAAGCGATCACGACCAAGGAACTGGAGACGATGCGGACGTGCGTGGCCCGCAACTGTCTGTGCGGCGGCGAGGCGTGGCAGAAGCGGGTGACGCGGCTGGGTCTGGAACATACCCTGCGAGCCGAAGGCCGGCCGCGGAGGAAGCCGGCGAAGCCACCCGAGAACTAGCTCCTTCCCCGTCGTCCCCGTTTCGACGCCCTATTCTTCTTCGATCGGTAACTTGGCACTGAATGCGACGGCCTGTCCCGTCTTGGAGCAGACGAGAAGTCGTTCGTCTTCGAGTGGGATGTCCAAGTCCTCACTCCGCAGCCCCTGCCAAGTAGCGAGATAATTCAATGTTCCAGGCTTTTTTTCAATCTTGAGCTTCTCTTCCACTCCACCCTTCCAGGCGAGTATGACTAGCTCGCCCTGATCAGCCCGCGCCGCTAACTCCGGCTCCTCCACTCGTTTCTGTCTGCCACGCTCCCAGCACCAGATGAGACCTTTGTCCGGCCCATCCCAGGTCTCGCTCCAACTCAGGCCCTCGCGAATTGGTTGCAGAACGGAACGACGCAAGCGTGTGGCCATCTTAACTCACCTCCACTGCCAAAGCCCGCGAGAACACTCGGAACCTGCATAATCCGGATCACTCTGCGTCGCGAACAAGGAACCGGAAATCGGTTTCCCTCAATATGCGGATCGGTTGGCCCTTTGAGATCAGACCTTCTGCTTTTCTATGCTTCGAACTTTTTTCGTACCCAACGAGCTTTCTGAGGTCTTGGTCTCCGACCACAAGAAGTGTCGTGGTCTTCGTAACTGAGGCGGCAACCTCGCATCCCAAAGCTGCCGCGAAGTCAGCCGCCTCGCGGCGGGGCATCAACAACGCACCCGTGAAAACCACAACTTCACCGTACAATGGACCTTCTGGATTGCCGTCCCTCGTGATACGCTCCGATGACCCGCCGCTGGACCCGCTGATTGGGCGTTTTACTCTTTCAAGCCACTCGGGAAGTGTCATCCCGGTTGTTTGGATTGCATGCACAAGAATCTCACCTGCAGCTCGTGCGTCCTCCTGGGCGTTGTGGTGCTGAAACTTGATACCGAGCTTTTCGGCGACATTAGCAAGCCCGTAACCCCGTTTTGAGAAGTCAACCCAGGTTGTAATTGATTAGCGGGTCAGCCGCTCTGCCCACCGGATTCACTTCCGTTTCTT
>CAYVVX010000499.1:0-3970 GCA_964455315.1 uncultured Planctomycetales bacterium
AAAGAACTTTCAAAAAACCTCAACTACGGGCTTGACTGCCTATAGCTGGTCTTTCAAGAGGCCCAAACAACTCAAAGTGTCATCCGGATGGTGCGTCCAACCGGAACCGGTGTCTGCCGCGCATCACGCATGAGCGACCAGTGGCTCTGCGCATCTGAAGGCGAATCTCTGCTCAGATGCCAAGACTTGTGCAGCCGACTTCACGGACCACCGTCGCAACTGGTCTCCGCGGGCACATCCGCGCCCGAGGCACAGTTCAGCCAGAATCCGTAATCATTCACGTCGATGTCGTCGTCGCCATCGGCATTGAAGCACGCGCAGCCGGCCGGCACTCCGCCACCGCCGCCGGTGACGCAGCGCTGCAGGGCGGCGAAGTCGTCACCGTCCACGTCGCCGTCTCCGTCCTCGTCGGCGAACGGGTCGTTGCAGTTCTGGCAGACGGGCAGGTTGGCGCAATCGCTGTCGTCGCAGTCGACGTCGCCGTCGCAATCGTCATCCTCGGCGTTGTCGCACACCTCCGCCGGCGGGACGCCGCAGTTGGGCGCACAGGCGCAATCGCTGTCGTCGCAGTCGACCGCCTCGTCGCCATCGTCGTCGACGCCGTTGGTGCAGATCTCCAGCGGTCCCTCGCAACAGGGATTGAACAGGCAGTCGCTGTCCGCGCAGTCGGTGAAGGTATCGCCGTCATTGTCCAGGCCGTCGCCGCAGATCTCGCCGCAGGACAACTCGCTGTAGCAGTCACTGTCGGCACAATCCACGGCTCCGTCAGCGTCGTCATCGATGCTGTTGCCGCAGTCGTTCTCGTAGAGCCCGGCGATTCGCAGGACCAGCCTGGCCCCGCGATTGGCCGGGGGGAACGCGCCGTCGCTGTTGTCCACCGTGGGGAAGTAGACCTGGGGATTGTTCTCACCCCCCGTACCCAGCGGCAGTGTATCCGGCGAGTTGAGCCGCCATGCGAAGGTGGTTCGCCCGGCGGTCAGGTCCGCCTTGACCGCGTTGGTGACGTCCAGGGAGGCGAATCCGCCGTTGCCGCGGGGTGGATCTCCCGCGCCGCGGTACGCACCCAGGTTGGTGAGTGGCGCCGAATTGCCATCACCATCCGTGATCTTGGTGTCATCGGCCGCGTCGATGTGCAACACATCCACGTCAATGTTCAGAACCGCGAAACCACCGGCAGTCCAGATCAGCGAAGGCTCAGGAATCCGCAACTCGGCGGAAACAACGTTCCCCGGAGCGGCCGCCGGCAGGTTGTGGATCCCCGCCTGCATCACCTGGATCTGGTTGGCGGTATCGAACGAGCCCCAGATGCCGAACGCGCTGGCGGCGTTGGAAGGCCCGCCGTTGCTGAACACCTCGCCGTCCTGCAAATTGGTCGGGTAGACGATGAGAATGTCGGTGCAGTCCGGGTCGGAGGCATCGATGAAGCAGTCGTTGTCGTTGTCTTCGCCGTCGCCACAGGCTGTCTCCGTCTGGCACTCCAGCCCGCCGAAGCAGTCGGGGTCCAGGCAGTCGATCTTGCCATCCATATCGTTGTCCAGCCCGTCGCCGCACAGGCCCTCCGGGCAGGCCGAATTGCCCAGGCACTCGGAATCGGCACAGTCGATCAGTCCGTCGGCATCGTTATCGACGCTGTCGTTGCAGACTTCCGGGCACGCCGGCTCGTTGGAACACTCCGGATCGGCACAATCGGTCAGCCCGTCGTTGTCGTTGTCGATTCCGTCCGAGCAGCCCTCCAGCTCGGAGAATCCTGACGGCAGCAGGCACAGGGTGGCACCGCGGATGTCCGCGGGAAAGGCCGCGTCGGTATTCTCGATCGTGGGGATGTAACGGGCGCTCACCGCCCCATCCGAGATGGTCTCCGCCTCGATGCGATGCGCAAAGGTGGCCCGCCCGGCCAGCAGGTCCGCCTTGACCTGGGCGGTCACGTTATAGGTGATCGAGCGGCTGTTGTTGAGCACGTACGGACCCGGATCGCGATACAGCCCGATGCCGTCCAGAGCCACTGAGCTGCCGTCCGCCGCGGTCACCATGCTGTCGTTGGCCGCGTCGATATGATTCAACAGCATCCGCAGGTTCAACGCCGAGGCGTCGGCCGTCCACGCGTTGTCGGTGCGGGCCAGACGCAACGTGGCGACGGCCACATCGCCGGCCGTGACACCCGGCGGCAGGGTATGGATGGACACGAAATTGAGGCCCTGGCCGTTGTACTTGCCCCAGAAGCCCTGGGCCGTGTTCTCCACCAGGGCGATGGAATTGTAGACGTGGGCATCCTGGGCCCCGGTGGGCTTGATGCACAGTTCGCCGCCGCCGCAGACAAAGCTGGTCGCGCAGTCCGGGTCGGCACAGTCGGTCAGCCCGTCCATGTCCCCATCCAGGCTGTCGTTGCAGATGCTCTCGGTGCAGGGCTCGGCGGGGAAGCCGGCGCACTCGGAGTCATCGCAATCCACGTCGCCGTCGGCGTCGTTGTCGATGCTGTCGTTACAGATCTCGGGGCAGTTGAGGGCGTCGGTGCAGTCCGGGTCCGCGCAATCCACCAGGGAGTCACCGTCGTTGTCCTGTCCGTCGTCGCAGATGGTTTCCGGGCAGGCCGGATCCCCGGCGCAATCCGGGTCGAGGCAGTCGACGAGTCCGTTCGCGTCATCGTCGATGAGATTATCGCAGTCTTCCGGACAGGCGGCCCGATCGGCGCAATCCGGGTCGGCGCAGTCGATCAGCGAGTCGCCGTCGTTGTCGATGCTGTCGTTGCAGGGGCCCTCCACCGAGCCGACCATCTTGACGATCAGCACCGGTATGTTGCCGCCGGTGGTCGAGTAACGGCGATAACCGTGGTAGGCCGCCGCCGCGTCATGGGTAATGCGCCAGGCAAAGGAGCCGCGCCCGGCCATGATGTCGGCATGGACCAGATCGGTGACATCGAATTCCACGTACCGATTCACGTCGGTATTGGTCGGCCCGGGATTGCGATAGACGCCGACCTGTCCAAGGTTGGTGGCGGTGTCGTCCCCGGTCGACGGTTGGGTGTCGTTTCCGGCGTCAATGTGGCAAATCGTCAGGCGGTTGGCGTTGTAGGCGTTGACGTCGCCGCCGCCGCCGCTGTCCTGCTCGGGGATGCGGAGGATCGCCTGCGGCACATTGGCAACGGTGAGCCCGCCGAGGTTGTGCACGCCGACGGAGATGAAACCGGCGCCGTTGTTCCAGCCCCCCACCCAGCCGGCGTTCAGCTCCGGCGCACCGGCAGTGCCGTAAATGGCTCCCACGACACCGTTGATGTTCGTATCCGCGGCAAATGCCGCCGGGCACGCACCTGCCGCGATCATCGCGCAGACGCACGCTGTCCTGAACTGCCTCATCACCACACCTCCGTTGATCTCTCCGCGATCCGCCTTGCGGCGGGGTCGCGATGCCTCTCTGACGACGTGAGCGCGGACGCCTATCTCAGGTCGAAATACGACCATCCTCGTTCGATGTGATTCGTGGTCAGCAGTTCCTGCTGACGCTTCTGCCTGTCGGATGCGGTCGCCGTGCCGGGGATCGCCGGGTTGTTGTACGGCTTCAACGACGTGTACTTACCCAGCCCGGTCTGTTGTGCGGGACCGGGCGCCCGCGTCCAGAACTCCTCGGCAAAGGGTGCCACCGTCCCCTTGAAGACTGTGTCACGCACAGGTCGGGCGCTGCCGTCCGCGTAGGCCACATTATAGTACAGCATTCTCGGCCCCTCCTGAATTGGCGTGTGAGCCGGGTAAGGGCCGTAGGAGTCCCAAGAACCTGCGAACGCGTCGGCGGAGATGGAGGTTTGCGCTGGCCGCTTGTCGAAGTCGAGATCAACCCAGTACGGCGACCCGGAACCGGGAGCGAAGTAGCGGGGACGGTACTCGTACGAGCCGTACGCCCAGCCCAGGTTGGTTCCGTAGTGGCTCCAGGGGTACTTCGTGCCGGTTCTTCCGATCAAACGGTTTTCCACGGCGTCCGG
>CAYVVX010000499.1:3980-4638 GCA_964455315.1 uncultured Planctomycetales bacterium
GACAGTAGAAAACGTTCTCCTCTTTCCCGACCTGCTTGGGATAGAGCATGCCCAGGCGTGTTTTTCCAGCGTTGTTGATCCACAGGGCCATGCCATCCGTGGCCGACTCGCCGGGCAGCAGCGGGTAATGGGGCATCTTGCCCTTCCAGTCGGCCTGGTAGAGGCTGAGTCCCAGGACGATCTGATGCTGGTTGCTGAGGCAGGTCGTGCGGCGGACCTGTTCGCGGGCCTTGCGAAGGCTGGGCAGCAGGATGGCCACCAGCAGCGCGATGATGGCCACCACGACGAGGATTTCGATCAGGGTAAATCCGCGGGACGCGCCCGAACGTGGCCATCCCGTAGCACCCCAGGAAAGCGTTTGTGCGTGACCGATCCGCATAAGACGTGCTCCACGGGTCCGGTATCGAACGATACCCGATCCTGTCGGTGAAGGGCGAGCACCAAGGCACAAGGAGCCTCGACCCAGGGACTCCATCCAGCATGCAGCGATCTTACTTGAACGTTGTAGGTCTTGTCAAGTGACCATTTTTCTCATTTCCGTGGCGGGCAGCAGACGGCATCCGAAATGAGCCGGGGGCCGGGTGACCAGGCCGGTAAAGGCAGTTCCGCCTTCGGGCCGGGAAGTGCTCGTGTGTCACCGGATGAAGCTTTCCACGGT
>CAYVVX010000500.1:0-1136 GCA_964455315.1 uncultured Planctomycetales bacterium
CTCGGGGGTGTTGCCCACCGGCTGCGCCCCGAGCCCGTGCAGCCGCTCGACGACATGGCCGCCCAGGTCGGTGAGGCTCAGCCGGAGCGTGATCTGTCCCTGCAGGCCCGCCGGCATCGACCAGTCATACCGGCCGGAATTCGGCAGCGCCGGGTCCACGATCCGCCAGCGTTCTTCCAGTGAGGAGCGATAGGCCAGCGCCACCGGGCGGGCGCTGAGATGGTCGTCGTAGCCGGTCCAGCGCAGGTGCAGCACCCGGTCGTGATCGCCGGTCTGCTCCGGTTCGATGGCGTCCCACTGTAACAGCGGAGGGGTGGCGTCGATGAACACCCAACGATGAACCGCATCCCCCGGCTCCGGCGGGGCCGACAGGGCATGCCCGTTCTGGAACGGCACCAGCACGAAGCCGTACGGCCCTTCGGCGGGCGCCTCGAACACCATCGGGCTTTCGCCATCCTCGTCGACACCGGCGTGGACCCAGGTGGCCCCGCGGTCGCGGGTGTACCACAGCTCGATGGTGGCCCGGTCGTAGCCGGTCAGGCGGTAGTGAAGCTCCACCCGCCGCGACCGGACCTGGGTCGCCGCGGGCTCGTCGACACCGCGCACCGGCGGGCCCAGCCCGGACATCAGCAGGACGGCCAGCACGGCGCGACCACGCCGTGCCGCGAGCGTCCGCCGGACTGTCCGCCGCATGAGCATCCGTTCTCTCCTGGCATCCGATCCGCGTCCCCAGCCCGCGCAGCCCGATGCCGTTGCATAAGGATATCGGACATTGGCTCGGTCGCCCATCAGTGCAGCCGAGCCGGACCATCGGGGCCGCGACTGCCTTAACCTCTTTCAGTACCAGTAGATGTAGTTCGCGATGGGCAGGAACGTCATCAGGAAGGCCAGTTCTCCGACCAGTCCGGCCAGCAGAATCGTCCCTTCGGTCTGTCCCGCGTGGCGTTTGGCCAGGGCGAAACTGGTCAGGTACGCGGCCAGGAACACCGCCGGAGCGGCCACCACGCCCAGGATCAGTTGCCCGCCCGGCGGGCTGACGAAGAACATGGTCAGGAAGCTGACTGCCAGCCAGTGGCCGATCAACGACCGAAGCCCCAGCCCCCCGGCCATGCTTCGGAGTCTCGCCGGGCTGTTGG
>CAYVVX010000500.1:1146-4633 GCA_964455315.1 uncultured Planctomycetales bacterium
GTTGGCGGCCATGCAGCCGATCCGCATGGCCAGCATCATGGCCCAGCGCCCCCACAGGGGCATGAGGATGAGCGGATGGTAGATGGCCGGCTGGACGTACAGGGGCCCCAGCCCGGCGCGCCAGGTGGGTGACATGCTGTCCCGGAAGTAGCCGACCGGCAGGGCCAGCAGGATGGCGTACTTGAACATCGCCAGGAGCAGCACCGCCAGCAGCACCGGAAGGGTCAGCGTGATGGGCTCCCCGGCGGTAGCGCCCCTGCCGCCGGGGAGCTCGCGGCACAGCGCGTCAACGAACCGATAGCCGCAGAACCCCAGGTCCAGCGCCAGCACCACCACCGCGGGCACGAAGCGGATGTATTGGTACTCCCCGAAAACCCGCCAGCCGAGGCTGAACCCCGCCGCGTAGAACAGACCGATGATCAGCCCCCAGGCACTGAACCATTGTCCCGCCCGGCGCCACCCCGCATCCTCCGACAGCCGATCCCGCAGCGGAAACAGGAACAGCGCCGCGAGAGCGAAGCCGCGCAGCCGCCTGCGGACGCCGCCTGCCGCCGGAGCCTCCGCTCCGCCATCCTCGGGCGGGTCCGGCATAGCAGCGGGCTCTGGGGGGACGGAGGTCATGCTGGAGGTCTCGCGGGGATCAACGTCCGGCCCGGGGCTGCGTGACCGCATCGAGCCACTTCGCCGCCGTCGCCTTGATCGCGGCGAAGTCGCGCTCCTTGACCGCTTTCTGGCTAACCAGCGCCGACCCCGCCCCCAGCGCCGTCGCCCCGGCGTGGATGAACTCCGGGATGGTGGTCAGGGTCACGCCGCCGGTGGGCACCAGCTTGATCTGGGGCAGGGGCCCGCGAAGATCCTTGATGTACTGGGATCCCAGCGAACTGGTAGGGAAAACCTTGACGTAATCCGCGCCCGCCTGCCAGGCCCGCACCACCTCGGTCGGGGTCAACGCCCCGGGCAGCACCGGCACGGCATAGCGCCTGCACACCTCGATGGTCGGCAGATCCACGATCGGCGCGACCACGAACTGGGCCCCGGCCAGGATCGCCGCCCGCGCCGTCTCCGCGTCCAGCACCGTGCCCACGCCGATCGCGGCCGCGTCGCCGACCTCGCGCCTGGCGGCCCGGATCACCTCCAGGGCGTCCGGCGTGGTCATGGTCACTTCGATGCAGGTGAGCCCGCCCTGGCACAGAGCCTTGACCACTGATACCAGTTCGCCGCTGTCCGAGGCCCGGATGATGGCGACGATGCCGGTGGATTCGATCTGATGACAGACGTCGGAAGCGCTGAGCATGGTGTCCTCGCGGGGTGGGGGGCCGGGTTGCACGGTCGGCGTCACGTCAACCCTGAACGTGACCAAGCTGTCATAAGAAGGTGGCTCCGGCCCGTCAAGCCGGCCGGCGGGATCTTCCATGCCCGCCGGTGAATCTTCCCCAGAAAAACCAGCTTGATTTCTCTTTGGATATGTTACAATGCCGCCCGGAGGGTGACATCGAGCAGGGGGCTCGTTTGAACCTGCCCATGTCGAAGCCGCGTCGTCGCGGCCCCACCGGATCTCATGTCGCCGCGCCCTCCGCGGTGCGGCTGGTTTGGTCTCGAAGGTCACGATGCGCCCCCGTGTCAGGGTGCCGCGGCCGTTCCCGGGATCGTCCTGATCCCGGCAGCGCGAGGCCATGAGGAGGACGGTCATGAAATTGTTCCTGTTGCCCACGCTGGTGTTTTGCGCGCTGCCGGCCGCGGCCTTGGCGGCTCCCGGGCTGACCGCCGACATGTGCGTGACGCTGGAGGACGGCTCCCTGTCAGCCTCACTCGATCAGCCGGGCGCCTACGGGCCGTTCGGCGTGACCGTGACCCTCGCCACCAACGGCCCCATCTCGGGCGTGCAGTACACCCTGCTGGCCCTTTACGATGCCGATGGCGGCGGCCCCATCCTTCCCGTCCCGGCCGGGAATGAATTCGCATTTGTCAGCAGCGTCTCGCTGAGCGGCAAGGCGGCCATGCCCTTCTCCGGGCCCTCACGCCTGCACAGCACCGCCGACGGCGGCATCTTTGATGTCGGCGGCAACCCCTGGTTCGTCCCGGGCGACTACAAGCCCGGTCACGGTCCGGACGGTGCTCCCAACGCCAGTGTCCTGCCCACGTCGCTGGCCGACGCCTACCCTGAGCTGGTCTACCAGAATGGGCCCGGCGATCTGGACGGACCGTTCGGCGGCTCGAATTCGAAGATCGCGACCTACTCGATCGCCTCCACCGGCGCGCTGGCAGCGGGCGTGTACACCATCACGGTCGGCGACCAGATCCGCGAGGCCGGGCCGCTCGGCTTCCTGGCCTGCGAGGCCACCAGCCCCGCCTGCGTCACGCCGACGGTGGTCAAATCGGTCAGCCTCACCGTGCTCCCCGAGCCGGCCAGCGGGCTGCTGCTCGTGGGCATGCTGATGATGGTGCATCGGAGACGGCTGGCGGGCCGGCGCGATCGGGTCTAGAGTTGCCCGACCTATGGCGACTCCCGGCCCTGGCAGCGCATGGCGATACCTGTACCTCCGCGCCGTCGCCGGTACGCTGACCGACCTTCTCGGCGTCGAGGCCGCCGACCGCGCCGCCCGGATGCTGGCCCGCGGCGTGTTCGACCTCAACCCGCCGATCCGCGCGTCCGTCGAACACCACCTGGGCGTCGCCCTGGCGGCCGCGGGAGCCTCCGCCGATGTGGCCGGGCCGGCCCGCGAGAACTTCCAGCACGTCGCCCGCTTCTGGGTCGAGCTGTTCTACCTTCGCCGGCGCCTGTCGGCGGCCAACTGGCGCCGCTTCGTGGACACCCCCGAGCCGGACCGCTGGCGCGACCTCACCGCGAACCCCGGCCCGCTGATCCTGGTCACCCCGCGTGCCGGGCAGCCCGCCGTCGCCGCCTGCGTGCTGAGCGACATGCTGGGCGGGCTCACCGTGCCCGTCGATCCGCTGGTCTACCACTTCGCCGCCACCCAGCCGGCCGTCCGGCAGCGTTTCGGGGGCCTCACCCTCATCCCCGCGTACGCCGCCGGCCCGCGCATCACCACCCTGCTCGAACGCGGCGGTCGATTGCTCGTGCCCAGCGGCGACGACGTCGGCAGCGCCGGCGCTCGGTTGCCCTTCCTCGGGCACACCCGCCCGCAGCGGCTGACCGTCGCCCGCCTGGCCATCCGCCATCGCGCCCGCGTTGCGGTCCTGTGCTGCTTTCGGGCCGACACGCCCTTCCGGTTCAGCCTCGTACTCGGCGACGTGCTCCCGCCCCCGCCGCCGGGCACCGCCGCGGTGGCGTGGACCGCGCGCATCCTCCGCTCGCTGGAGTCGCTGATCCTCGGCCATCCGGCCCAGTACCTGTGGACGCGACGAAGCTGACGCCTCTTCGCCAGGCTCTGACCTTGGGGCTCGGGCCCCAGCGGCATGGCGGGATCGGGGCGGGCTGCGGTGGCTTCGTTGTGCGTCACGCAAAGGTTCAGAGGACCAGCGGATG
>CAYVVX010000501.1:0-4626 GCA_964455315.1 uncultured Planctomycetales bacterium
CCGCCCGCCCGCGCTGGCCCCCGGCGACACCGTCACCATCATCGCCCCCGCGGGCGAAAGGCAGGCAGTGGAAGGGTGGATGCGTTTGAGGGGCTTGCCAGCTCCTGGCAACGATCGTGCGCCCCCCGCGGGCGAACACAGTGCAGTGGTTCGCGCGACGGTGGGGTATCAAGCGGGCGCAAGAAGAGAGGCCCGGGCGGTCCTGCATGACCGTCCGGGCCTGGAAAGGGCGAATCGCGTCCTCGCGATCGTTGTGCGAAGTACGGTTAGTCGGAGCGGTCAGTCGCCGTGGCGGGGTTTCGCTCCGATGGCGCCGAGCCGCACCGCTTTGTGCGGGCGAGTCGACGTTCGCCGGCAACGTGCCGGCGGCAGGACGGGCACCGGCTCCTGAAGGGAGCGATGCCGATGTCGGCGATCGAGCCCGGTCAGGCGGACCCGGGCGATGAGGTCGCGATCGACGGCCGCACGCGGGGGTCATTCCGCGGCACAGATGGCAATCCGTCGCGACCGGTGGAGCGCCGCGGCGCTTACCAGCTTCTGGACTTGCGGCTGGCACTGGTGCGAGCGGTCGTGCGGCTCGACCTGGACGCGGTGCCCCGACGGGCAGCGCTGGTCTTGGTGGTCTTGCGGGCCGTGCTGCGGGCGCGGGAGGCGCCGGACGACTTGGCCGTGCTGCGGGTCTTGCGGGCCGCGGTGGTACGGGTGCGGCTCGAAGACTTGCGGGTCTTGCTCTTCGACGCGGCGGCGCGGGTGCGCGTGCTCGCCGAAGCGCGGGTGGTCTTGGTGCGCCGCGCTGCGGTGGCGGTGCGACGACGCGTGGTCTTGGAATTAGCCATCAGCCATTCTCCTGTCATGAGGACACTCGGTTCGCCCGTAACATGCCTGCGATCCCCTCGAAAAATCGTCCATCGGGACCGACTATCGGCCCATCGACGCCACGCCTTGAAATCAAATGCCCGAAAATGCCCGACGCCCTCCCGCTGCGGGAGCGGTCCCGGGCCGAGATTGACGGGCGGCGCGGAGGGGATAGACTGCCCGGAGTGGGCGCGTGCCGATGAGGCTCGGACCGCGATAACAGTATTGCCGCCGCGGTTTCGATGTCATGCCGCGCACGGCGACTGAGACAACCGAACGACCCCTCACGGGGTATTGGAGAGACAGATGACGCGAATTCAACGCATGGTGCGCTGGCTGACCATCGCCGCTTCCGGCGCGATGCTGTTCCAGGCCGCCGGCTGTGACCCGTTCCTGCAGGTGGCCCAGACCGGACTGCTGGCCGCCATCGCCGGGATGCTGGCGTTCCTGGCCAGGAACGTCTGAGCGCCCCGGTGTTCGCGGGGAACATACCGGTCGACGCCATCCGCGCCGCCGCCCGCCGGGACGACGTGCTGGAGGCGATGAGCGCGTTTCACCGCCGCGCCGACGAGCGCATCGCCGCCCTCCCGGGAACCTGCTGGAACAGCGGCACCTGCTGTAAGTTCGGCGCGTACGGGCACCGCCTCTACGTCACCACGCTGGAGGCGGCCTGGTACCTGGCCGCCCGGGACCGGCTCGAGCCGCACGAGGCAGACGGCCCCGGCAAACCGCCCACACTTCTTCCGATCATCGCCCCGCGTCCGATCGTCGAGGACGCCTGTCCCCACGCGCACGACGGCGCCTGCCAGGCCCGCGCGGTTCGTCCGCTGGGCTGTCGCATTTTCTTCTGTGACCCCGCCGCCGCCGACTGGCAGGGACCGCTCACCGAGGAGCTGCTCGCGGAGCTGCGCTCGCTCCACCAGAGCCTCGAGGTGCCCTACGTTTATGCCGATTGGATGGATGTTCTGGCCGCGCTGGGCTAAACTCATGCATCGTTCGAGCCCGTCCCGCGGGCCGGCGATGCGTCGGTGCGGAAGCGCCGGCGGCCGCCCTGATCGTATGTCGCCTGCCGTGACCATCCCGACCGTCGCCCGCCGCGACAGGGCTTTTTCCAGATAAGCCCGGGGGGCTGATGATGCCGACCATCGTTTCATCGAGTGCGGTTCGCTTCCGCACCGCATCCGTGGACGAGATTCTACCGTTGCGCCACGCCCTGCTCCGCGTGGGCAGGCCGCTGGACGCCGCCCGCTTTGATGGCGACGACGACGCGGACTCCCTGCACTTCGTGGCCGTGCACGAGGGCGAGGCCATCGCCTGCGTCAGTTTCCTGCGCTCCGCGTTCGAGGGCGAGCCGGCCTGGCAGCTTCGCGGCATGGCCGTGGCCGTCGCCTGGCAGCGGCACGGCATCGGGCGCAGCCTGCTGGGCCTCGCCTGGGAGGTGCTGGCCCGGGCCGGCGGTCCGAACCTCTGCTGGTGTAACGCCCGCTCGCCGGCGCGGGCCTTCTACGAGCACATGGGCTGGCGCGCGGTATCGGAAGAATTCGCCGTTCCCGGCCACGGCCCGCACATCCGCATGATCCGGCGCCTGCCCGAGGCGGCGCCACCGGCCTGATCGATCTCCCCGCCCCACCGGCTGAGACAGCCGCGCCGGGCGCCGCTACAATGCCCTTTTATAGAAGCCACCGGACATCGATCGGGAGGTCTGATGAAGTCCATCGTTGCACAACTGCGCGGCCACTTCGCCGCGGCGCTGGAAGCGATCCTCGGCGCGGAGGGCAGCTCCGTCGATCCCCTGATCCGGGCCGCGGCGGACGAGAAGTTCGGCGACTATCAGAGCAACCTGGCCATGGGCCTGGGCAAGCGGCTCAACCTCAAGCCGCGCGACGTGGCTCAGAAGGTCGTGGATCACCTGCCGCCCGCCTTTGCCGATCTCTGCGAACCCTGCGAGATCGCCGGGCCCGGCTTCATCAACATCCGCCTGAAAAGCGAAGGACTCGCGGCCATGCTGTCGTCGGTTCCGGCCGAGAGCGGATCGGACCGCCTGGGCATCGAGCCGACGCTCGATCCGATGCGCGTGGTGGTGGACTACTCCGGCCCCAACGTCGCCAAGCAGCTTCACGTCGGGCACATCCGCAGCACCATCATCGGCGACTCCATCGCCCGGGTGCTGGGGTTCCAGGGGCACGACGTCATCCGCCAGAACCACATCGGCGACTGGGGCACGCAGTTCGGCATGCTCATCGCCCTGCTCAAGGAGAAGATGCCGCGGGCGCTGACCGAGCCGGATTCGGTCCACGTGGCCGACCTGGAGACCTTCTACCGCGAAGCCAGCGAACGCGACAAGGCGGACCAGGCGTTTCACGAGCAGGCCCGCCGCGAAGTGGTGGCATTGCACCAGCGCGACCCGGAGACCATGCGGGCATGGGGTTACATCGTGGAGGAATCGCGGCGGCATTACCTGCCGCTGTACGAACGACTGGGCGTGAGCCTGACCAGGGAGGACGAGCGCGGCGAGAGCTTCTACGCGGATCGGCTGGAGCAACTGGTCGCCGACTTCCAGCGGCAGTTCGCCCGGGGACACGAAGCCGGCGCCCCGCCGGCGTCGGGACTGCCTGCCATCCAGGTCGTGGAGTCCGACGGTGCCCTGTGCGTCTTCCATACCGATCTGGAGGGCAACCCGCTGTTCAAGAACGCCGAGGGCGAGCCCTTCCCGATGATCATCCGCAAGTCGGACGGGGCCTTCATCTACGCGACTACCGACCTGGCCGCGCTGGATTTCCGCCTCCGGGAGCTGAACACCCAGCGGATCATCTACGTCACCGATGCCCGCCAGGTGCTGCATTTCCAGATGCTGTTTGCCACCGCCCGGGCGGCCGGGTGGACAGTGGGCGAGGCGGCGCCCGGCGAAGCCCAGCTCGAGCACGTCACCTTCGGTTCGATCCTGGGGGCCAACCGCAGGCCGTTCGCGTCACGTGACGGCACGACCATCAAGCTCGCCGATCTGCTCGATGAGGCCGTGGCCCGCGCCGAGGCGATGGTCCGCGAAAGCGAGGCCGACGAGAAGCGGCGGCGCGGCTTCAGCGAAGCGGAGATCCGCGAGGTCGCCGAGGCGGTGGGCATCGGCGCGGTCAAGTACGCGGACCTGTCCCAGAACCGTCAGAGCGACTACGTGTTCAGCTGGGACCGGATGCTGGCCATGGAGGGCAACACCGCGCCCTACCTGATGTATGCCTACGCCCGCGTGCGGGCCATCTACCGCAAGGGCGACGCCTCCGCGGCGGACCTGGCCGGCGAAGTGATCCTCACCGAGCCGGCCGAACGGCAGCTCGGCCGGCAGATCCTGCGCTTCCCGGAGACGCTCGACGCGGCCGGCGAATCCCTGAAGCTCAACCTGCTCACCGACTACCTCTACGAGCTGGCAGCGTGCTTCATGCGCTTCTACGAGAGCTGCCCGGTGCTCAATGCCGAGAACCCGCAGGCGCGAACCTCGCGACTGCGGCTGTGCGACCTGACCGCCCGGGCCCTGCGCCTGGGACTTGGTTTGCTCGGCATCCGCACGCTGGAGCGGATGTAGCCGCCGGATGCGCGTGCCGAGAAATGCGATTGAACCGCGAAGACGCAAAGGCGCAAAGAAGACAGGATGCTGCAGGCTGGTTTTCGGCCTCCTCAGCAGAATCTGTGGGTGAGTTCAGGCTCGGGTAACTGCCCAAGTGCATGGGTAATTGATTAGCGGGTCAGCCGCTCTGCCCACCGGATTCACTTCCGTTTCTT
>CAYVVX010000502.1:0-4608 GCA_964455315.1 uncultured Planctomycetales bacterium
GCAGCAGGCGCTGCACCAGACCCGCCGCCCTCCGCGGCGAGCCGCCGCTGCTCAGCTTTCACCTGTTCGTAGGTCATCGTCTCGATGATGATCCGGTCAGGGATGCCAGACTCCGCGCCCTCTTCTCGCGGCTCCACGATCTTCCGTGCCAGCTCGAGAGCCCGAACCTCCGCGCGCAGGTCGCGCGCTTCGCGGCAGCGCGCGATGCAGTCGCCGACCAGATCGGGCAGCACCGAGCGCAGGCCCGCGATGCGGAGGTCATGCCCCGCCGCCAGCTCCTCGCGCGCGTGAGCCACATAGCGCGCGGCCTGCCGCGCACTGATCCCCAGCTCTTCAGCCAGGGCCCGCCAGAGCTGGCGGTCGCGCAGCTCGGGCCGCGCAACGATCATCGCGGCGGCCCGCTCCACGCGCTCGAGCTGCTGTATTGCCGTCGCCCGCGGCACGATCAGCGAAGCCGCTTTACCTGCGGCTTAAAACCGCGGGTGCCGAACGTAGTGTCGATCCCGCCGCCGAGTTTGGTGATGTGTTCATTCCACGCTTTCGCGTGGCCGTCGGGGTCCGCCGCCTTCCACTCGGCGTTGTACTTCACGTCCTTGACTGCCCGCTCGATGTCCCAGCCGCCGCCGATCTTCGCCGGTGCCTGCCCGCCGGCACTGCCGTCGACCGGTGCGGACCCGCCTGCATCGCGGCCGGCCTTGCCCAGCAGATAGTTCCCCTCGGAGTTAAGGAAGCCGGCCACGACGCCGCGGATACCGACGCCGAGGTTCTCGTGGTACAGCTCGCCGGTGGCCTGGTTCCGCTTGACCTTCCCGGCCAGCAACCGCGCCGCGTGGCCGACCGCGGGCCCGCTGATATGTTCCGAGAGCGCCTCGCTCAGGTCCGCCTCGAGGCGCAGCCGCCCGACCTCACCCTCCAGCTCCCTGATCCGTCCGCCGGCCTCATTGCCGGTGCTGTTCAGCGTCTGTTCCGTTGCGTCATCTGGCATGTTATTGCCTCCCTTGTAGGACAAATAGAACCTTTTCGGCTACTCCATCATCCCCCGCCGGTCGTACATCTTGCCCGCGTCGGCGAGCGCGTACGTGCCATAGCGTGGGTGGGCCAGCGTCTGCGCCGCCACGTCGGCGGTGCAGGCATCTACCATTTCCCGGGCCAGCCGCTGGCAAATGAGTGAGGGCCGCCCAGAGCGGCCGAACCGCTCCAGGAGCACCACCAGGAACTCCAGGCGGAGAATCTTCTCGCGCAGCGCATCATTCTCCGCCGCCATTTCTGCTGCCGTCATCGCCTGTCTCCGTTCGTTGGGTTGATTGCGGCGAAAATTACGACGCCACCAGCGTAGCCGCGATGTCCGCTGCCGTACTCCCCAGGGTGGGGTGCACGATCGCACCATTGCCGCCGTCGCGGTGACAGGCCGGCACGAGCGTCGCCGCGACGCCCACCGCCGACTCACTCCGGCCGCATGCCATGTCCAGCGCATGCGCTATCTCGGTCTGCATCTTCAGGCGATCGACCTGGTCGGTCAGCTCGCCGATCTGCATCCGCAGCGTGGCGATCGTGACGCCCTCGGCGCCGATGCTGCCCTCGCGGATAAACCTCGCGGCATCGAATCCATCCTTCATGGTACGTCTCCTCAAAAAGGTTCTATCCGCCAGCTTACTCGCCGGCGGCCTGCTCTCCGCCCTGCGCGTCATCGCCATCGATTAGTGCGGTCATCTTCGCCAGCGCCGCGGCGTCGGCCGCGGCGCTGTCCACCGCCTCCGGTCCGAACATCAGGCGCGACTCGGACGCCATAGTCCGCTGATCCTCCGGGCTCGCGTGCGGGTGCAGGACGCCGTTGATCCGCCGGCTCTCCAGGAGCTTCGCCGTGGGCATCATGCGGTCGGACTCCAGGACCATCAGTGTCCGGTTCAGCTCCACCAGCACGTCCGGCTCGCCGAACTTGTCGGGGTACTTCGGCGGCGATACCTGTCCGCCGCCCGCAACCTCGAACGCCCGGCCGATGATCTTCTCGACGCGCTCGCCCTCCTCGGCGATCGCCGACAGCAGTGCCGCCAGGTCATTGAACTCGACGCGCAGGGCCACGCCCGACTTGGCCACGCCCACCTGAAGCGGATCTTCCGCCTTCAGGCCGGCGTGCCGATAGATGTCCCGCGTGTTCGCGTCGATGGCTGCCTGGAGCGTTGCCGCCTGCGCTGGATCCCCGCCGGTGCTCATCACCTTGGCGTCCGGGTTCGGCATGGTGATGATCCGGCCGGGCCCGCTGAGCGCGCTCTGTAGCGAGTTCTCATCGGTGCCCGACACCCACCGCTGGGTGAACGTCGCGTTGTACAGCTCCTCATGCAGGAGCGAATCGAGCACCAGGTTGTCACGGCTCAGCTCGGCGATGTCGCCGATGAGGCTGTCGCCCTCGAAGGGGGCCACCTCGATGATCGGCAGCCGGCCCCAGGTGTGGGGCATAGGATCCTCTACCGCCTCGACCACGCCGTCCTTCCCCAGGCCGATCCGGGTCAGGGTGCTGGGTGTCCACAGCACCGCTGTCGCGCCGTCGTCATAGGTCACCAGCGCTTCGACCAGCGCGTCGTTTCTCCGCCGCCAGTTCAGCACGTTGCGCGGGTGGATGGCGACCAGGATCATTTGCAGGCCCATCGCCCTGGCCTGCGAGATGCTGACCTCGCCCAGGTCCATCGGCTTGTTGGTATCGACGCCGATGTAATACCGCCCCAGCTTCACGGCGTTGCGCATGCACCGCCGCACGAAGGGGTTCAGCTCGGTCTGCTCTCCGTCGATGTTCTGGAGCCATTTGACCCATCGCTCATTTGCGCTGTCGCGTTCGATGTCCTGGCGATAGACGTACTCGACGAATTTCTTGACGATCGGCTTCGCGTGGTTCTTGTAGGTGGCCATGCGCTGGCGGCGCTTGAAGCCGAGTTCCGACTCGCGAAGATCGTCATGCTTGTAGAGAATCGCCTCGCCGGTGGAATCGAGCCCGCGCTTGTAGCCGGGCCCGCCGGCGTAGGTGGTCTCGTAAAACGCGAAGGCCTTCTGCGCGGCGTCCCATTCGGGATGCACCGCCAGGCGATCGCCCACCCGCGGCAGCGGGATGTCCGGCGCGGGGATGGCGCTCTGGCCCTGGTACACGCTTCCGCCGGTGGGGTTCGGCAGCGGGTATTTCGATGAGTACGATCGCCCGATGACCAGGCCCGCGGGCTGCCCTGCCTCTGCCATGCTCTTTTCTCCTATCTATCAGCTATGCCGGTCGGTGCCGGCGATGATTCAAAGGTCCGGCGGAGGTACGCCCGCCGGACTGGACGGGCGGCGTAATTCGCCCGTCCGGCCGCTGCGCCCGCCCACTGTGAGCACCGCAGCCCAGTATTGTGCCCGGCCACGGGCACTGCCCTGGCTCCATGCCGATCATGTATCTCGCCCACCACTGGAGCAGCTCCGTCCGCGCGATCGCCGCGATGTAGAAGCTGATCCACTCCGTCTGACGATGATCCACGGCCCAGGCAAGCTCACGGTCGTAATGCGCCAGCGCTCGCATCGCGTATCGCTCCAGCTCGGGCCAGTCGGTTTGCCCGCCGCCCGCCGATGCCGTCGTCATGGTGATCCCTCCCGCGGCCAGGGGCTCCGGTCGCGCTCCAGTCCACGCCGACAACGCCCGACCCACGCCGCCAGCTCCAACCGCCGGATGCAGCATCCCGCATGAATGATGGCGTCCACGTCACCGGCCGCCCGCGCGTCGGCCAACTCCTGTTCGTGGTGGTGCATGGCGTTCATCGCGTACTTGCCCGCACGATCCGAGCCTTCGTCTGAAAACCTCTCCACCACCGCCACCTCAGCATCGTCCGCCGCGCGGACCGCCGCCACGGCTTCGGCGCGGATCCCGGCCTGGATCGCCTCCATCGCGCGAAATTGAAGCAACTCCAGTCGGTCAAGCAGTTCGTCGATCGTCGGATCGTTCATGCGCTCACCACATAGTTGGCGGGATTGATGCGGCCCACCGGCGCGGCCTTCACGCGCATGGCCTGCGCGTGAAACTCCCGATGCCGCCGCTGTTTCAGGCGCAGCTTACGAAGGCCGATGCTCTTCTCCGCCGTCTCCAGGAGCTTCTGCGAAGAACCCTCGCGGACGATGTCCATCATCGTGGCCCTGCTGATGCCCAGCGACCGCGACAGCGAGCCCAGCGTGCGGATGCCATCCGTGCGCGTCACCAGTTCGCGCGCGGTGACCAGGCCGCTCCGGTACATCATGCCCACGCCCTTGCCCAGGGCCGCCGCCAGGCCATCGTTGCTCAGCCGCGCGAGCCTTTTTTCGAGGTACTGACCTGGTTGCAGCACCGGCGCATCGCTGGCCAGAATCTCCCGGCCATCCGGGTCCACGCCCAGGATGCTGCCCGCCTCGAACTCAGGTTCCGCCGTGCACGCGCAGTAGTCGTGCAGCGGCGGTTCTGGCGCGTTCGGATCGCCCTCCAGCCAGACCGTGTCGTGGTACCAGAGGCAGCGCAGGCAGACCTGTTCCACCAGCTCGGGATGGGTGAGCCAGCGGAACGAATTGATCCGCTGGGATCGCCCCAGGTCCGCGAGCGTGGCGTTGTCGGCGACTCTGAATACG
>CAYVVX010000503.1:0-4604 GCA_964455315.1 uncultured Planctomycetales bacterium
CCGCCCGCCCGCGCTGGCCCCCGGCGACACCGTCACCATCATCGCCCCCGCGGGCAACCTCGACCGTGAACGCATCGAGCGGGCGGCCAGGCGGATCGAGGCGGCGGGCCTGCGCGTCAAGCTACCCCCGAACCTCTACCGCCGCCGCGGGTATCTCGCCGGCACCGACGCCGAACGCGCCGAGGAACTCATGGCCGCCTTCCGCGACCCGGACATCCGCGGCATCTTCTGCGGCGCCGGCGGCTACGGCACCACCCGCATCCTCAACGCCCTCGACTACGACGCCATCCGCGACAACCCCAGGGTCTTCACCGGCTTCAGCGACATCACCGGGCTCCACCTGGCCATCCGCAGGCACACCGGGCTGATCACCTTCCATTCGCCCGTCGCCGCCTACGGACTGGGCAGCGCCGACGCGGGGCCGCCGTTCACCATCGACGCCTTCTGGCGGGCGGTGCTTCTGTCGAGCTACCTCGATCCCGACGGCAAACCCCTGCCGCCCGGTTACACCTGGGACATCCCCAAGGACAATCCGCCCGTGCGAACCATCTCCCCCGGCGTCGCCCGCGGCCGGCTGACCGGCGGGAACCTGACCCTCATCTGCACGCTCATGGGCACGCCGCACGAGATCGACACCGCCGGACACATCCTCTTCATCGAGGATCGCAACGAGGAGCCCTACCGCATCGACCGCTACCTGTCGCAGTTGCGCCTGGCCGGCAAGCTCGACCGGCTCGCCGGCGTGATCCTCGGCGTATTCACCGAGTGCGCCGCGAAGACGCCCGGCGGGCTCACCCTCGAACAGATCTTCGACGACTACTTCGCCGACAGCGGCGTGCCGGTCATCTGGAACTGGCCGGTCGGGCACTACCGCTACAACGCCACGCTGCCGCTGGGGGCGATGGCCGAGCTGGACGCGAACGCCGGCACGCTGCGGCTGCTGGAGAACCCGGTCTCGCTTCCGTGGGAGGTCGAGGACGCCATGACCGATCTGACGGAGAAATCGGAATGACCTCGCACGCAGGCCATACGCAGGTGACCGCCGCGGAACGAACCACCCGCCGCGCGTTCCTGCACGCGAGTCTCGCGGCCGGCGCGATCGCCGCGAAGCTCACCGCGGCACAGGATGCCCCGGCCGAACCGTCGCCGCCGAACCTGTGCCTGTTCTCGAAACCGCTCGGCGGCCGCAGGGTCGCCGACCTGCCCGCGCTGCTCGGCGCGTTCGGGTGCGAAGCCCTCGACCTCACCTGCCGCCCCGAAGGACACGTCCTGCCCGAGCGCGCCGCCGACGACCTGCCCCAGGCGTGCGAACTGCTCAAAGCGGGCGGCATCCGCGTCGCCATGCTCACCACCGGCATCCTCAGCACCGACGACCCGCACGCCGAGCCGATTTTCAAGACCGCCGCCAGCCTGGGCATCCGCGACCTCAAGCTGGGCTACTACCGCTACGAGGATCTGACCCGCATCGAGCAGACCCTCGCCGACGTGAAGGCGAAGCTGCGCGATCTTGTGCAGCTCGCCCGGGAACACGGCGTGCGGCTCGGCTTCCACAACCACTCCGGGCCCTATGTGGGCGGGCCCATGTGGGATCTCGACCGGCTGCTGCGCGACCTGCCGGCCGATGCGATCGGCTCATACTTCGACGCCGCCCATGCGACGGCCGAAGGCGGCGGCGCGGGCTGGGAGATCGGGCTCAACCTGCTGGCCCCGCGGATCACCATGCTGTCGGTCAAGGATGTCGGCTGGGAGCGCGACCCGAAAGCCGGCTGGCGCCACCGCTGGGTGCCGCTCGGCGAAGGCATGGTGCAGTGGAACAAGGTGCTCGCCCGGCTCAAGCAGCAGCACTTCGCCGGCCCCATCTCGCTGCACGTCGAATACCTCCGCCCCGCCCCGGCGGGCTCGGAGCAGGAAACCGAGGTTCTCAAGGCGGTGTCGCGCGACTGGAAGAGGGCGCAGGAACTGGTGCGGGCGGGATTGAGATAAGCGCTTCGACGTCACACCTTCGGATGCGCCGTCTTCGCCGCCCGGGTGCCGTCGGGGAGGCTCACCCATTCGTAGTCGCCGAACAGGTTGGGGGCTTCCTTCTGGAGGATGTCCAGCACGGCCGCGGCGACCTTGCGGATCTCGACCTCGGCGTGCTCGTTGCAGCGCAGCTCGATGAAGTGCCGCAGGGCCCGGGCGTTGGCGGTGACGAAGATCTTGGTCTCGGTGGCGTTGGGCAGGACCGAACGGGCCGCCTGGCGGGCCATCTTCCGCCGCAGGGTCTTGTCCTCCATGTCGGCGTAGCGGGCGGTGAGCAACTCCACGAGCTGGCAGTAGGCCTCGTGGGCGTGCTCGACGGCCTTCTGGAAGACCGCGTGCATCGCAGGATCGTCGGCGATGCAGTCCGGCTCGACGAAGTCGGCCGTGGACTCGTCCACGTAGCGCTGCGAAAGCTGCGAGTAGCCGAAGCCGGCCCGGTGGCGGACCAGTTCATGGGTGAAGCTGCGCGAGACGCCGGTGAAGATGAAGTTGAACACCGCGTGCTCGAGTACGCTGCCGTGGCCGACCTCGAGGATGTGCCCGAGGTAGGTGGAGTTCCCGCCCGGGCGCGGCTTGGCGAAGCTCATGTAGCAGAGCCGCCCTGCGACCTCGCTGAGCTTCTGCCCGGCGACGTCGGTGTCGGTGGACCAGTGGCTGACGTTGTGGTCGGCCAGGAAGCGGTCGATCTCGGCGTCGTGGAGCGTCTGCCGCCCGACCAGGTACACCGTGGGGTCGCGAACGATCTTCACCGGTGGGAGCTCCCCGAAGCGGCTGCTGACGGCCCATGCGGCGCGGCGCGCGGCACCGGGCGGGATGCCCGTGCCGATATCGAGTCAGAGCCAGGTGAAAAATGCGGGTCGGCCGCCTCCCTGCGAAGCTTCCGTGTCCGCCGACCCGGGGGCATGATAGCGTGGGTCAAGCGCCATCGCGACGGCTCCAAATAGAAGGGCTGTCGGCAATGCCTCCGCACCGGCGGGAAGTGCTTTGGGCCCTTGAGGTTCCGGCCGCCGGGCAGCGAATCGCACACGCCGGCCGGGTGAGGCCGGAATGCACGAAGGGCCGGTCCCATCGCCCGGCTCGCGGCGAAATGCGAGCCAATCGGCCGCGGCGCGGCCCGGTTCCCGGAGCACAGCCCGCGCTCTATAATCCCGGCCACAAGACCATGCACCTACGCAAGGAGCGCCCATGAGCATCACCGCCGCGGATTACGCCGGAAAAATCACCATCGCCGACGGTGCCTGGGGCACCGAGCTGGACAAGCTGGGCTGCCCGCCGGGCTTCTGCCGCGAGGAATGGAACGTCACCAAACCGGAGCTGGTCGAGCAGGTGGCGAAATCCTACGCCGACGCCGGCGCGGAGATCGTCCTGACCAACACCTTCGGCGCCAACCGATTCGTCCTCGAGCGCCACGAGCGCGGCGACAAGGTCGCCGACTTCAACCGGGCCGGATCGGCGGTGAGCAAAAAGGGAGCCGGCGGACGGGCGAAGGTGTTCGGCTCGATCGGACCCAGCAGCAAGATCGTGATGATGGGCGAGGTCGAGGAGGACGAGCTGTTCGAGGCCTTCAAGGCCCAGGCGGTCGCGCTGGCCGAGGGCGGCGCCGACGGGCTGGTGGTCGAGACCATGACCGAACTGGCCGAGGCGACGCTGGCCATCAAGGCGGCCAAGTCGACCGGGCTGCTGGTGGTCGGTTCGATGACCTTCGACTCCGGCCAGGATCACACGCGGACCATGATGGGCGTCTCCCCGGAGCAGGCGGTCGAAGCCCAGACCGCCGCCGGCGCGGACATCATCGGCTGCAACTGCGGGATCGGCATCGAGAACTATTTGAAGGTAGCGGCCCTGCTGCGGGCGGCGACGGACAAGCCGATCTGGGTAAAGGCCAACGCCGGCCTGCCCGAAATCGACGGCGGCAAGGTGGTCTACCGCATGACCCCGCAGGAATACGCCGAGAAGGCCCAGGGCCTGGTCGACGCCGGGGCCAACATCATCGGCGGCTGCTGCGGCACCAGCCCGGAGTTCATCGCGGCGCTGAAGAAGACGCTGACATAGCGGCCGCTTCGACAGACCGCGGGAGACGCTGTCCCTCGTCGGCCGGAGAGGATCGTGACGGCGATCATGCTCCATTCATGGCTGACGGTAAACCGCCCTCTGGCCGCGATCCGCTGCAGGTCCGGGCGGCTCCCACCGCTGCCCGGGTGAGCGTGGTTGCCGTCTGGCCAAACACCGTTCGGTCCTGGTCGGGCAGCCGCAGCCGGGAGGCCCTGGGAGTCGCCGGCTTGATCCTGTCCGGGTTTGCCTGTACGATATGTTCTGGTTGGCTCTTCGACTGAGGTGTCCCCGCGGTCCTGATGAACAGTTCTGCACTGCCCTCTCAATCGTCCCCACCTTTCCGGGCCGAAACGCAGGCCTCTTTCACCCCCGACCCTGAAAGCAAAAAAGCGGGTCGGAACACTTTTGATGGGATTTTGAACATGGGTAAGAAACTGTATGTCGGGAACCTGACCTACGAGACCAGCAGCTCCGATCTGGAGAAGCTGTGCTCGGCTCACGGAACGGTTCAGACCGCTGAAGTGATCATG
>CAYVVX010000504.1:0-3528 GCA_964455315.1 uncultured Planctomycetales bacterium
CGGTGGCCCCATCGGTGGGTTGGCCATCCAACGGCACAAATGCCGAACTGGAGGGCGCGGTGACGTTGAAGATCCAGTAGGCCAGGCTCGGGCGTTCGAACAGACCCAGCCCGCATTCCGCCGGGTGCCTCAGTGTGGACAGGCCTCCGACGTGATGGTCATCGAAAACCCACGTGGTCTGCAGTGCCATCGTCTCCTCGACCAGCCCGGTTTGCGGCGGATCATAGGTCGAGAAACGCCTCAGGTCCGCACCGCCACGAACGGCGACTGCCACCGCGGCCGCGTCGCCGTCGATCGGACGAAAGTCCTCGCCGACAGTGCATAGCTTCGTCCAGTGATTCAATGCGAGACCTTCATCAGTCGCGATCTCCCGCGTGCCATCGGCCGGCTGCACAGCCGGTTCCGCTTCCACCATTGTACAGCACCCGGCGCTGGCGCTCTCCCGAGATGTTGACCGGCGTCGCCCGGCCGGGGCGAATTGCTGTTTGGGCATCCAGGTTCAGAGATTGCAGTCGCCGCCGGCGAGACGCCGGTGCCACACCCAGACGTCCGGCAGGGGCGCCGGACGCTACGGCGGGGCGGGGCCGTAGTCGCGGATCTTCATGCAAGCGCCGCCGGCGAGGGCGGACTTGTGGGCGATGACGCCGGGCATGGTGTAGGCGACGGCCTCCCAAACGTTCACCTCCGGGTGGCGGTCCTCGAGGATGGCGCTGACGAACTCGTGGGTGATGAAGCTGTGCGAGTTGCCGTGGCCGGTGGCGATGCGCAGCGGTTCGGGCAGGCGCTCGAAATAATCGGCCTGCTGATAGGGCACGGTTTCGGTGTGGCCGCCGAAGACGCCGAAGGGGTTGCCCTCCCTGAACTTCTGCTGGACGACGGTGTCGGGCGAGCCCTCGGGGCGAGCCATGATGAAGGACATCCGGTCGCCGTAGAACAGGGCCCGCTCGGTGCCGTGGGCGGCGATGTTCCAGCCGATGGAGATGCGCGAGCAGTGGCCGCGGGAGGTCTTGAACAGGGCCACGGTGTGGATGAAGGGGTTGTTGTCGTAGAAGTTCTTCCTGAGCATCTCGTGATCGTTGCCCCAGCCGTGGGCGGAGACCTCGGTCAGCCGTTCGCCGGTGACGGGGACGATCATGCCGGTGCAGTGGGTGGGATAGAGCATGGGCGGGTAGGCGTAGGACCAGGTGGGCACGAGCTGATCGGGGACGGCCGCGCCTTCCTTGACCTTGTCGATGGCGCGGATGAAGTCGCAGGACTGGCAGTCGAAGGTCGAACCGTAGGCGTACGGCCCCAGGCCAGTGTGATGGTACTCGGACTCGGAGTAGAAGATCTCCCCGAAGCGACCTTCCTTCGCCCATTCGATGCAGGTCAGCACTTCCGGTCGATAGCGGCTGGTCTCGGCCATCATGTACTTCATGCCGGTCTGCCTGACGGTGTCGAGCAGCTCCTCCAGTTCCTCGACGGACATCCCGGCCGGCACGGCGCTGATGACGTGCCTGCCGAACTTGAGGGCTTCGACGGCCATCCTGGCGTGGAACGGCGCGGGGGTGAACAGGGCCACGGCGTCGAGGTCGGGGTGCTTCAGGAAGGCGTGATAGTCGCGGTAGCCGGTGTCGCACTGGTAGACGCGTTTGAGCTTTTCGACGCGCTCCTCGCGAAGGTCGCAGACGGCGGTCACGGTGCAGTTGGGGTGCAGGTGCCACTGGAATTCCGCACCGAAGCCGCCGCCGACCACGCCGATGCGGACATGGCGCTTCGAGGACGATGCCTCAGCGGCGCGGGCCAGCGCGGGCGCGGCGGAAAGCGCGACGGCGCCGGTGGTGACATCGCGAAGGAAGTCGCGGCGCGACCTGGAAGCCGGGCAACTGAGACTCGACCGCTCGGGAGGATCTTGGATCGGATTCATGGTGATCGAAGCTAGGGCGCGCCGTGATGAACGTCAAGCGAGCCTGGGCCCAGATGGCTTGATGCTTTACCGCGAAAGGTTGGCGGTATTGGAACCCGTCACCTACGCTGACTACTGATGAGCGAAGAACGGCTACAACATGTCATCGGCTACCACGAGGCGACCAAGCATCATCCGCAGCGGTACGCGCGGAGCCTGGGGTACATGGATTGGGCGACGCAGCCGGACCCGTTTCGGCGGTTCGCGGGGGCGGAGTTGATCCGGCTGCCGGTGCCCGGGGAGGATGACTCGCCGCCGTTTGACGCGCTGTATGAACCGGGGTCGATCGCGCCGCGGGCGATCAACGTAGAAAGCGTGTCGCGGCTGCTGTATCTGTCTCTGGCGATCTCGGCTTGGAAGCAGGCGGGGACGACGCGGTGGGCGCTGCGCTGCAATCCGTCCAGCGGGAATCTGCATCCGACCGAGGGGTACGCGGTGTTGCCGTCCATCACCTCCATCGGCACAACGCCCGGCGTGTATCACTATGCGGTGCGCGAGCACGGGCTGGAGCGGCGGGCGGTGCTTGATACGGCGGCGTGGGAGGCGATCGGGGCGGGGCTGCCGCCGGGCGGGTTTCTCCTGGGGCTGAGTTCCATCCACTGGCGCGAGGCGTGGAAGTACGGCGAGCGGGCGTTCCGGTACTGCAACCACGATGTGGGACATGCGCTGGGGGCGGTGCGGTATGCGGCCGCGGCGCTGGGCTGGCGGATGGCGGTGCTGGAAGAGTTGTCGGATGCGCAGGTCGGGCGGGTGCTGGGACTGGATCGGGCGGAGGACTTCGGCGAGGCGGAGCGGGAGCAGCCCGACCTGATCGCGGCGGTGTTTCCGGGAGATGAGGCGTGGAGCGGGCAGTGCGGGCTGTCGGATGCGGCGGTTGAGGCGGTGGCGGCGGCGGCGTGGAGCGGGACGGCGAATCGGCTGAGCGGATCGCACGCGGTGGAATGGGAGATCATCGACGTGGTGGCGGAGTCGTGCGTGAAACCGGTGACGGAGGCGAGCGCGAGCTTCAATGAGCATCAGCCCTCGCTTGCGCACTGCTCGCGGAGCAGTGGCCCACCTGATCGACCGGCGACCGCTCTGCAGATCATCCGCCAGCGGCGCAGCGCGGTGGCCTTCGACGGGCACACGTCGATCAGTTCCGCGGCGTTCTACCACATGATGACGCGGGTGATGCCCGAGCCCGGCGCGGCGACGATGCCCTGGGACGGTGTCGCGTGGCGGCCGCGGATTCACCTGTTCCTGTTCGTTCACCTGGTGGAGGGCATGGCTCCCGGCATCTACGCGCTGATCCGCGACCGGGAGCGCATCGACGCGGTGCGTGCCGCCTGTCAGCAGGATTTCGCGTGGGAGCCGCCGCCGGAGTGCCCGCCGGGGCTGCCGCTGTATCAGCTGCTCACGGCCGACTGCCGCCGGGCGGCGGCGCAATTGAGCCTGGGGCAGGAGATCGCCGGGCTGAGTGCGTTTTCCCTGGGCATGGTGGCCGACTTCGACCTGGCGCTGGCGGAGCGCGGGCCGTGGGCGTACCGGCGGCTGTTCTGGGAGGCCGGGCTCGTCGGGCAGGTTCTCTACCTGGAGGCGGAGGC
>CAYVVX010000504.1:3538-4603 GCA_964455315.1 uncultured Planctomycetales bacterium
CGAGGTCGCCGGGGTGCGGGCGACGGGGATCGGAGCGTACTTCGATGACCTGGTACACGAGGTGCTGGGCATGAGCGGGCGCGCGTTTCAGAGCCTGTATCACTTCACGGTGGGCGGGCCGGTGGATGACGACCGCCTGACCACGCTGGCGGCATATCCGGTGGAGGGGGAGAAAAGTGCTGAGGAAAGTGATGGGATTCGAGTGATGCGTGATGAGCGAGGGGAAGGGCAAACCGTCACGCCTTGATCAACGGCACCATGAAACTCACAGCCGCGGGGATGGGCAGACCCCCAACCGTCGTTGAACGGCAACGGTGAAGGGGTATACTGCGGATCGCGATGTTGGTTTCGGGCCGGCGTTCCACGCGAATCGGCCGGCACGGGGGCCGGCCGCTACGGAAGGTCACCGGCCAGGTCGCCGGTGCATCGATGTCGACACGGAGGCTCGACCGAAGCTCATGCCCGCCCACTGGATCATCCGCCCGTCGTTGCCGCAGCGCGAGGAGGTCGCCCGGCGGCTGAATGTCTCGCCGCTGATGGCTCAACTGCTGCACAATCGCGGCATCGTTGAGTCGGATGCCTGCCGCGGGTTTCTCAATCCGCAGCTCAGCGGACTTCATGCACCCGAGCTGCTGCCCGGGGCCACCGAGGCCGGGGAGCTGATCGCCCGGGCGGTCAGGGACCGCCAGCGGATCGTCATCTACGGCGACTACGACGTGGACGGTATCACCGGCACGGCGATTCTCTGGCACCTGCTCAGGATGGCCGGGGCGGAGGTCAGCTTCTACGTCCCCCACCGGCTGGAGGAGGGTTACGGGGTCAACGGCGACGCCCTGCGGCAGCTTCGCGCCGACGGGGCGGACCTGGTCATCACCGTGGACTGCGGGGTCACGGCCATCGAACAGGCGAAGCTGGCCCGCGAGATCGGGCTGTCGCTGGTCATCAGCGATCACCACGCCCCCGGCGAGCAACTGCCCGACGCGGACGGGCTGGTGCATCCGCTGATCGGAGCGGGCTCACCGAATCCGAACTTATGCGGCGCGGGGGTGGCCTTCAAGCTGGCCT
>CAYVVX010000505.1:0-4601 GCA_964455315.1 uncultured Planctomycetales bacterium
GCGCGTCGATGCGAGGGGAGCGTTTGCATTCAGGATTAAGTTACAAGCGGCTCGAAGTCGGCACATTTCGGATGCCGGCGGCCGGGCCGGAGGCGACCAGTGTCGAGCTGAAGGCCAGCGAGCTGGCCATGCTGCTGGCGGGGATCGATCTGGGCAGCATCAAGCGTCGCCGGCGTTACCGCCGGGCGGCCGCGACCAGCGGCGCGTCGGCCTGATATTGTGATGGTTTTTAAGGAATTCACGCTTTTTTCGCTGGACATTTCGCCGATTCGTGGTATATAGAAGTACCGCGGTCACGGACGGCCGCCAAGCCCCACCGCCCCGGCGAATGTTCCCATGTCAGCGTGTGTTCCCGCCGATTCGCCCTCGCTGCCGGACGACCTGGGGCTGTGCCATCAGCTCATCCACCAGTTGCACGACTCCCTGCACCAGGCCCAGCAGCGCAACCAGCAGTTGCAGCATCGCCTGCAGCAGTTGCTCAAGGCCCGCTACGGTCCCAAGGCCGACCGGCTGGATCCCAACCAGCTGCTGCTGTTCGCGGTGGACCTGCTCCAGGAAGTCGCGTTGCCGCAGCCGGCCGCGGAATCCCCCCAAGCCGATGCGTCCGGCCCCAGGCCCCGCGGCCACGGGCGCCGGCCGCTGCCGGCGGAACTGCCCCGCCAGCAACAGGTGCACGATCTGAGCGAGGAGGAGAAGCGCTGCCCCTGCTGCGGCGAGATGCGCGTGCGCATCGGCCAGGAGACCAGCGAGCAGCTCGAATACGAACCGGCCAAGCTCTACGTGATCGAGCACGTCCGGCCGACCTACGCCTGCAAGGCGTGCGAAGGGAACGTGGCCACCGCGGTCAAGCCGACCCAGCCGATCGAGAAAGGCCTGGCCGGTCCGGGGCTGCTGGCCCAGGTGATCACCAATAAATTCGGAGATCATCTGCCGCTGTACCGGCAGGAGCACATCCTGGGTCGCGGCGGGCACGTGATCCCGCGGTCCACGACCTGCGGCTGGCTGGCCGCGGCGGCCCGGCTGGTGGAGCCGCTGTACCAGTTGATGGTCGACCGGGTGCTGCAGAGCAGGGTGATCCACACCGACGACACCCCGGTGCCGGTGCTGGACGAGAAGCGCGACCGCACGCGGGAAGCCCGCATCTGGGTGTACGTCGGCGATGAATCGCATCCCTATACCGTGTTCGACTACACGCCCACCCGCAGTCGGGACGGCCCCGCCAGGTTCTTCGGGAGCTACGCCGGCTACATCCAGGCCGACGCCTACGGCGGCTACGATCATCTGTTCAAGCCGCGCGCGGACGGCGCCCCTTCACCGACCGAAGTGGCCTGCTGGGCCCATGCCCGGCGCAAGTTCGTCGACGCCCAGGACAGCGACGCCCTGCGCGCCCACACCGCCGCGGCCATGATCAAGGTGAACCTTCGACAGACCCCATCTTGAGCGGACCGCCTCCGGTGCGATGATGGTGGCCGGGAGGTGTTCCATGAGTGAACGAGCGGAGTACTGGGCGGATCGGCTGGCGGCGTGGGAGCAGAGCGGGCTGAGCCAGGCGGCGTTCTGTCGGCGGGAGGGCATCAACGGCGGGACGTTCGCCTGGTGGAAGCGGCAGTTGCAGAAGGCCGGTGGCCAGCGGCCGGCTCGGCGGGGGCGACCGGCAAAGGCGTCGACTCGATTCGTCGAGGTTCGGCTGTCGGGTTCATCGGCGGCGTATGAAGTTGTTCTTGCCGGTGGCCGATCGATTCGGGTGCCGTCGCAGTTTGACCCGCAGGCTGTGTCCCGTCTGATCACGGCGGTGGAGTCATGCTGATGTTGCCATCGTCGGTGCGGGTGTTCGTGTGCCTGACACCGGCGGATATGCGTCGCAGTCTGGACGGCCTGGCCGCGTTGACGCGGGAGATCCTCCGCGAGGATCCGTTGAGCGGCCATCTCTTCGTCTACTTCAATCGCCGGCGCGATCGTGTAAAAGTGCTTCTCTGGGATCGTTCGGGCCTGGCGCTTTTTTACAAGCGGCTCGAGAAGGGCACGTTCAGGCTGTCGGGTTCATCGGCGGCGTATGAAGTTGTTCTTGCCGGTGGCCGATCGATTCGGGTGCCGTCGCAGTTTGACCCGCAGGCTGTGTCCCGTCTGATCACGGCGGTGGAGTCATGCTGATGTTGCCATCGTCGGTGCGGGTGTTCGTGTGCCTGACACCGGCGGATATGCGTCGCAGTCTGGACGGCCTGGCCGCGTTGACGCGGGAGATCCTCCGCGAGGATCCGTTGAGCGGCCATCTCTTCGTCTACTTCAATCGCCGGCGCGATCGTGTAAAAGTGCTTCTCTGGGATCGTTCGGGCCTGGCGCTTTTTTACAAGCGGCTCGAGAAGGGCACGTTCAGGCTGTCGGCACTGGAGGGTCGCGGATCACCACGTGCGGAGATCGATCCGGCCGAGCTGGCGTTGATCCTGGAAGGCATCGAGCTGGCCAACGCGAAGCGCCGCCCGCGATTCGCGCTGAATCGCACCGCCTGATGTGGATAAGTTTTTTGTGATTCCGTTGCTTTTCTGCTGGCCTGTCGGGTGTCGATGTGGTATATAGAAGTAACGAAGTTACGGATGACTTCACACCTTCCCTCCCGCGAACCTCAGCACCTTGAAACGACGGCATCACAAACACGCCCAACGCCAGCGGGATGCGCTTCCCACGAACGTGCAGGACCTGCAGGCCATGGTGATCGAACTGCAGCACCAGGTGGCGCAGCTCCAGCGCATGCTCTTCGGTCGTCGCAGCGAGCGACTGCTGCCGGATGATCCCAATCAGGGTTTCCTCTTCGGGCGAATCGATCCTCAGGAGCAGCCGGATGAATCGCCGGCGTCGGAAGACGAATCCGCCCCTTCACAGGCCGAAGCGTCGGAAGAGGACGAGGAGCCTGCCCCACGGCGGCGCAGAAAGCACCACGGCCGCCGTCCGCTGCCGGCTCAGCTGATGCGCTGCGTCCATGACATTTATCCGCCCGATGAGGAGCAGACTTGCCCCTCCTGCCATCAGGCCAAGACGATCTTCGGCCGGGACGTGACCGAAGAGTTGGAGATGATCCCGGCGAAGTTCTTCGTGAACCGCTACGTCCGTCACAAGTACGCCTGCCCGCACTGTGCGGGCTCGGTGAGCCAGGGTCCGCTGCCGCCCCGCCCAATGGACAAGGGTATCCCCGGGCCGGGCGTTCTGGCCGACGTGGTGGCGAGCAAGTACGCCGAGCACCTGCCGCTGTACCGGCTGCAGGAGCGGTATCGGCGGGCGAAGATCGACTTCTCGCTCTCGACGTTCTGCAACTGGGTCGACCATGTGGCCGGGCTGACGGCGCCGATCGTCGAGGCCATGAAGCAGCAGATGCTCTTCTCCCGCAAGGTGCACACGGATGATACCCCGATCATGGTGCTGGATCCGAACGCCGAGCCGGTGCACTCCCGCAAAGGGTACATGTGGGTGTACATCAGCGAGTACGAGGACGTGGTGTTCGACTTCACCCGCTCGCACACGCGCGACGGGCCGGTCACGTTCCTGGCCGATTATCGCGGCTATCTCCAGGCGGATGCGTTCAGCGGATATGACGGGATCTATGCCGGCGGCCTGATCTGGGAGGTGGCCTGCTGGGCCCACGCCCGGCGGAAGTTCTACGACACCCTTGTGCACTACCCCACCGAGGCGCGGCGTGTCCTCGACCTGATCGGCAGCCTGTACGCCGTGGAGACGCGGGCGAAGACGTTGCGCGTGTCGGACGAGAAGCGGCTGGCCTGGCGGCAACGGTTCAGCCGGCGCCGGCTGCAGCGGCTACGCCGATACCTGGACGATCTCTCCGTGCAGGTCCTGCCCAAGAGCCCGCTGGGCAAGGCGATCAGCTACACGCTGAACAACTGGAAGGCGCTGAACCGCTACACCGAGGCCGCCTTCCTCGATATCGACAACAACCTTTCCGAGCGGCAGATCAAACAGATGGTCATCGGCCGGAAGAATTGGCTTTTCGCGGGCAGCGAGAACGGCGCCCGCAACGCCGCCATCCTGTTCAGCGTCGTGGTGTCCTGCAAGCTGGGCGGCGTCGATCCGTTCGCCTATCTCCGCGACATCCTGGCGCGGCTCCCGAGCCACCCGGCCAACCGCATCCACGAACTCATCCCACGCGAGTGGAAGAAACGCTTCGGCTCCCAGACCGCCACCCCCGCCGCTGCTTGAATCCCCGGCCGCCCAAGGGGCCGCCCGGTCCCACCCTACCGGCCGACCTGGATTGGTCGAAGGTTCACTGATCAAGCTGTTGTACGAGGTCGAACGCGAGGCCCAGGCATTCGACGCGGAGAGTCGCCGGGCCCTGCGCCGGGAGAAATCCCTGCCCCGCCTCGAACAGATCAAGGCGTGGCTGGAGGAACAGCGTCCGCAGGTGCTGCCCAGGAGCCCGCTGGGCCAGGCCATCGGGTATTGCCTGGGCAACTGGCCGGCCTTCTGCGTATACACCCACGACGGCGACCTGGCCATCGACAACAACGCCGCCGAGAACGCCCTGCGCCCCATCGTGCTGGGTCGCAATTATGCTCAGTCCAGCATTATGCTCAGTAGTCACCGACGTGCCGTGTAAT
>CAYVVX010000506.1:0-4601 GCA_964455315.1 uncultured Planctomycetales bacterium
GCGGAAGGCGGAAGGCGGAAGGCGGAAGGCGGAAGGCGGAAGGCGGAAGGCGGACGTACCCGCCAACCGAACCACCCGCACCCAACCGCAGTTCGCGCCTGTAAGCGCCAACAGCATTCCACTGCTCTACTAATATACGTCGGAACAGGGGGAAGTCAACATTAATTCTGAAAAAAATCCACTTCAGGCACAATGGAGTTCGAAAACCACCCTGCGGGACAGGCTTCGCTACCGCGTTCACACCGGCAACACCCCGAACATCCGCCCC
Source organism: uncultured Planctomycetales bacterium (assembly GCA_964455315.1). Classification (GTDB taxonomy): domain Bacteria; phylum Planctomycetota; class Phycisphaerae; order UBA1845; family PWPN01; genus CAYVVX01. The sequence goes on from CAYVVX010000506.1 coordinate 269, forward strand.
ACCGTCCTCGCCATCTCCGGCAGCGACTGCCGATGAGGATTCGCGGCGTTGTGGTGGATGAGCAGCATGGTGGTGTCGTCCCCGGCCGCGGCGCCGCCGCGGTAGGCGTCGAGGGCGGCCAGGAGGGCTTCGGACAGTTGATCCGGCGCGGTCGCATCGAGCGAGCGGACCATATCGAGCAGCCCTTCGTCGCCGAGCATGTCGCCGCCGGGGGCCTGGGCCTCGATCAGCGCGTCGGTGTAGATGAGCACCAGGTCGCCCTTGCCCAGGGGCACGGCGAACTGGTAGTAATCGGTGGATTCGATGATGCCCAGGGGCAGGTTGCTCACCGTCTCGGCCCGCTCGGCGGCATCATGGGAGAGATACTGCCACGTGTCAGACGCCGCCCGGTACCACAGCGGCGGCGGATGCCCGGCGTTGCAGAGGATCAGCGTCTTGCGGTTGGCCAGGTAGGTGGCCAGCAGCGCCGTCGCGAAACGACCACCGGTCTCCAGCGCCGAGAACTCCCGGTTGAGGGCCCGGGCGAAACGGCTCTGGTCCACGGTGTTGATGTACTTGCGCATCAGCCGGCGCAGGGTCGCGCTCAGTTCCCCGGCCGTGATCCCGTGCCCGGCGACGTCGGCCACGATGGTCCGGACGATCCGACCGCCGCCGCACATGGAGACGTAATGGATGTCCCCGCCCTGGTTTCCCCCTTCGTGGGGCATACTGTAGACCCAGGCATCCAGGCCGGTCATCGACACGGCGGTATCCGTCGGCCGGTTGCCGCCCCAGATCTCCATGCACTGCATCGAATGGCGAAGCTGTTCGCTCATGATCGCCGGGCTCATCGGTGCCTCCGGGGCGGAAAGAAGCCATCCATCAGGTTATAATCCCGTGGGCGCGTCGCTTATTCCTGCCCGGTGGTGCCATGCATTCAAGCCCAACCGACTCCCTCACGTCAAGCAGGCGACCGGAAAGCGGCCGGGAAAGGGCCTGGGGCCCGTTCGCCGGGCGGAGCGACGGAGCCACCCGGGCTCTGGGTATGCGCCGCCTGGCGATCATCGCGGCATGGCTGGCTTTGGCGCCAGCGCCGCTTCCCGCCCAGCAGATCACCGGCGAAGAGGTTCGCACGGCGATCGCCGCCGGACGGGCGGGGCTCAAGCGCGTCCAGCAGCCCAACGGCGGCTGGGCGGACTTCGGCCAGCCGGGCGGCTCGAGCTGCCTGGCGGCACTCGCCCTGGTCCATACCGGCGAACCCCTGGACAGCCAGGTGCTCGAGCGGGCCGGGAACTACATCAGCGGGCTGCCGCTCAACTATACCTACACCGTGTCGCTGAAGATCCAGGCCCTGGCGGCGATCAACCCGCTGAAATACCGGCGCGAGATCGAAGCCGCCGCCGACTGGCTGATCGAGCAGCAACTGCCCAACGGCATGTGGAGCTACGGCCAGGCCGGAGGTCTCGCGGCCCGGCTCGGCGGCATCGGCAGCGGCGATTTCTCCAACAGCCAGTTCGCCCTGCTCGGCCTGCACGAGGCCTCGCAGGCGGGCGTGAAGGTTCCCCGCGAAACCTGGTCCCGCGCCGAGCGCTCCTGGGTCCAGGCACAGAACGGCGACGGCGGATGGGGATACATGCCCGCCCTGCGCGCCAGCACCGGCAGCATGTCCGCGGCCGGCGTGGCCAGCCTGTTCATCACCGGCAATCGCCTGGACCAGTCCTCGGAGGACGGCTTCCACGAGGGCCGGGCCCTGCGCTGCGGCACCTACAAGGAATTCCGGCCGATCGTGCGCGGGCTGGACTGGCTGGGGACGAACTTTTCCACCCGGAACAATCCCGGCTCGGGCGGCTGGTTCTACTACTACCTGTACGCCCTGGAGCGGGCCGGCATCCTGTCCGGGCAGCGGTTCCTGGGCAGGCACGACTGGTACCGGGCCGGTGCCGCCCGGCTGGTTCGCCAGCAGCAGGCCGACGGAAGCTGGGCCGACAACAACGTCATCGTCGACACCTCGTTCGCGCTGCTGTTCCTGGGCAAGGGTCACAAGCCGGTGCTCATGCAGAAGCTGCAATGGAGCAACGATTCACGCTGGAACCCCGACCGCAACGACGTGGCCCACCTGATCGCCTTCATCGGCGACGCGCTGGGCGAACCCGTCTCCTGGCAGGTGGCGCCGCTGGAGGCCAACCTGGCCTCCTGGCTGAGCGCGCCGATCCTGTACATGAACGGGCACCAGTTCCCGCCGTTCCGGGAGCCGCACGTCGAAAAGCTGCGCGCCTACGTGACCATGGGCGGCACCCTCCTGATGGAGGCCTGCTGCGGCCGGGATGCGTTCCGCCAGGGCTTCGAGCAGTTCGCGAAGGAGCACTTCCCCGAGTATCCGGTGGTCCGGCTGTCGCCCGACCATCCCGTGTTCCACACCCTGTACGAACTCGACGGCAGCACGATCGAACTGTACGGCATCGACCTGGGCTGCCGGACCAGCATCTTCTACAGCCCCAACGACCTCTCCTGCCTGTGGGAGCAGGGCGACATCCCGGAGTTGAGCGAACAGGCCTACCGGCTCGGAGCCAACATCGCCGCCTACGCCACCGGCAGGCAGCCGCTGCCCGACAAGCTCGACATCGTCCGCGTCGCCGACGTCGAAGCCGAGCGCAAGGAACAGCCCGAGGCCGTCCGCGGCGCCCTGCACATCGCCCAACTGGTCCATTCCGGCGACTGGCGCCCGGACCCCAAGACGCTGCCCAACCTGGCGACGTACCTCTCCGACCAGCTCGGCGTGGACACCGTTCAGTCCTACGTCCCTCTGGTGGCATCCGACCCGAAGCTCGCCGACCACCCGGTGATCTACATGACCGGTCACTTCAGCTTCCACCTGCTCGACGAGCACTTCGAGCCGCTGCAACGGCATCTGCGCAACGGCGGGTTCCTCTTCGCCGAGGCCTGCTGCGGCCGCAAGGCGTTCGACACCTCCTTCCGCGAACTCGCCGCCCGGCTGTTTCCCGATCATCCGCTGGAGCCACTGCCGGCGAACCATCCCATCCTGGCCGGCTCGCCGGGCTTCCCGCTGACCCGTGTCCGCTATCGTCAGGCGGTGCTCGCCGAGGCGCCCGGTTTCGACACTCCGGCCCTCGAAGGCGTCACCATCAACGGACGGACGGTGCTGGTGTACAGCCCCTACGGCATCGGCTGCGGAATCGACGGGCACGCCTGCTTCTCCTGCCGCGGGGTGGAGCCGGAGGACGCCGTGAAGATCGCCGCCAACGTGATGCTCTACGCCCTGTCCTACTGAATGTACTGTGTCCAACGCCACCCGGCTTGCCACCCCGAGGCTCGCCTGGGCGGACTTCAGACCGCCGGTCACCTTGCGACGCTTACGGCCCTCCCACGATCACCGTCAACTCCTGCCCCCGCGCCATCTGCCGCCAGCGCCCCGCCATGTCGCCGTAAGATCCCTCCGCCAGCCGCAGCCGATACACACCCGGCACCCCGGCCACCTCCAGCGTCACCGTCGCCAGCGTGACCGTCCCGGCCGGGCGGGTCTCCGCGAAGGCCCCGCCCAGGAAGTCGCCGCCGTACACGTCCTCGCTGCGTTGGTTGATCCACCCGTCGCCCACGTCAACCCCCGCCAGCGGCATGGCCAGCGCCTGCACGAACAGGAACGCTGGATCGTACAGCGCATTCGCTTGCGTGGAGTAGGTATCCGCCGCGCCGTCGCCGTCCGCGTCCAGCCCGATCGACCACGCCAGCGCCGTCATGTCGTACCTGCTGGGCAGCGCCGCCGCCTGCAAACCCGCCGACTCGGCCACGTTCGCCGCCCACGACCAGCCCTCACCGACCACCCGCACCGCGTTGGCCGCGTCCACGCCGATCCGCCCCCAGGCGTCGGTGATCGGCTCGCCGTTGGCCACCACCACGTCCACCACCACGAATCCACCGCCCGCCGGAAGCTGCGCCGTCGTCGCGGTCGAGCCGTGAAACGCCAGCGAACCCGTCACCGTCGGCAACTCGGTCGGTGAAACCGCGCCCGGCTCGGCCTCCGCCTCGCTTTCAGCGCCCGCCGCCACGCCCTCCAGGGCCATCGACTCGCCGCCGCCGGCCATCATCCCCTGCTGGTAATCGCAGGCATCGCCGATGCCGTCGGAGTCGCTGTCCGCCTGGTCCGGGTTGCTGTCGTAGGGGCAGTTGTCGCACGCGTCGCCGAACCCGTCCTCGTCGTCGTCCAACTGGTCCGGGTTGTAGTCGTCCGGACAGTTGTCACAGACCGTGCCCACGGCGTCCCCGTCGCCGTCGAGCTGGTCCGGGTTGTAATCGTCCGGGCAGTTGTCGCACACCGTGCCGACGCCGTCCCACTCGG
>CAYVVX010000507.1:0-4597 GCA_964455315.1 uncultured Planctomycetales bacterium
GGGCGGCGGGGTCCTGGTCATGCTCTTCCGAACCGGCCGGGGGCAGGTCCGGAGCGATCACGGGCGCAGAGGGCCGGGGCTACCAGGAACGGCGCCTGCCGCCCCCGCCGCCGCCACCGCCGCCACCGCCCCCGCCGCCACCGGCGGCCTTGGGCCGGGCCTCGTTGACCTTGAGAGCCCGGCCGCCGTTGTCCTTGCCGTCCATCGCCGAGATGGCCGCCTGGGCCTCCTCGTCGGAGCTCATCTCCACGAACCCAAAGCCCTTGCTGCGACCGGTGTCCCGATCCATGATCACACTGGCGCTGTCGACAGTGCCGTGCGGCGCGAACATCTCCTGCAGGTCAGCGTCGCTGACGTTGTAGCTGAGGTTCCCGACGTACAGTTTCCTACCCATGTGGGTGCTCCTGATTGGCTCGTTCACCAGTGGGCTCACCCGGCCGCATGCCGCGCAGGATGGCGCCGACGAAGGCAGATCGCTTCGCCGGACAATCGCCTGCTGACAGCGGTGATCGCGCGGAACGCGATGGATGCTGTCCGGTGGGCGTGGCACGCCGCGTCGTGGGCTGGGTTGGCAGAACTGATTTCTTTCGAGCAGAGAAGGTTACCGGCGTGCCCAATGCCGCCGTGCGTCGCCAGCTCCCGAACTCGACCCGTCGTACCGGCCTGCGGTCGTTCGGGGGCTGACTGGGACTCCCCCTGACCAGTCCAGTTCGGGAGAAAAGCCTGTCAATCAGGCGGGGCTCGGGAAGAGGAGCGATCAGCGGAGATTCTTAGGAGACAGATCTTAGGCATCCGCGGCAAAAAGTCAAGACAGGCAGAATGGGCGTGCGGCGGGGGCGGGACATCGCCTTGCGGAGCCGGGGGTTGCACCGGGCATTCAGGAAGGCTGGATGCCGCCGGCACGCTCCAGTTCCTCCTCGAGTCGGCACATGTACGCAATCACTTTGTGGGCATCCCGGCCGCCCAGGAGCCGGCCCATGAGGACTTCGCGGGTGGACGCCTGTTCGAGCAGATCAAGCAGGTGCCTGCTGACGGCCGGGGCGTCCTCGTACCGGAAGAACCGGGCGGGCCCCTGGACCGCAACATACCACAGATTCCGGCCGCAGCCGTGGCAGGGGATCCTGCCCGCGAACAGGGCCGGTGTCACGACGGGCACGCCGCTGCAGTCGGGACAGGAAAACGTGCCTGCCGAAATCATGAAATCGTCTCCATACCCGAATAGCGAGGCTGCCTGGGTGAATCTTACTCGATGGTCTGATAGTAGCAGTTCCGCTTCTGCGGCTGCCAGCCGGCGTCGGTGATCAGGCGGCGGATCTCCTGCTCGGAGAGCCGGAAGGTGGTGCCGGCGGCGGAGACCACGTTCTCCTCCATCATGACCGAGCCCATGTCATTGGCACCGTGAAACAGGGCGAGCTGCCCGATCTTGGGCCCCTGCGTCACCCAGCTCGACTGGATGTTGGGGATGTTGTCCAGGAACAGCCGCGAGAGGGCCAGCATGCGCAGGTACTCCTGGGCGTCGGCCAGCAGCAGGTGGCGACCATCGGGCACCGGCCGGCCGCGATGATAGGTCGGCACCGCGGGATGGGCCAGGGAATGAAGGAGTGCTGAGTGCTGAGTGCCGAGTGCTGAATCTGCCAGGGAGTGCGGCAATTCATTGCCGCGCGAATCGGCAGGGGGGCTTGTACCCACCACCTCCGCGGCGTCACCCTCGCCGAGCTCCTCCGGCATCGGAAACCGCCGCATCCTGCCCAGCGGGGTGTTGTCCGGCTGAAACGTCCAGCAGATGAAGGCGGTAAACCCGCCGGTCTCGTCCTGCAGGTCGCGGATCATCCGCAGGTGTTCGACGCGCTCGCCGATGGTTTCGATGTGCCCGAACATCAGCGTGATGCTGGTGTTCATGCCGATCAGGTGGGCCTGGCGCATGACTTCGAGGTATTCGCCGGTGCGGGTCTTGCCCAGGCCGATCTTGTCGCGAACACGATCGGAAAGCACTTCCGCGCCGCCGCCGGGGATGGTGTCCAGCCCCGCGTCGCGCAGCCGCAGCAGCACGTCGCGGATGGATATATCGAAGACCTGGTGAAAGGCGAAGATCTCCGGCGGGCTGAAGGCGTGCACGTGCACCCGCGGATAGTTCTTCTTGATGAACCGCAGCAGGTCCAGGTACCAGTCGAAGCCGAGGATCTCCGGCGGAACCAGGCCGCCCTGCATCAGGATCTGCGTCCCGCCGATCGACACCAGCTCGTCGATTTTCCTGCCGATCTCGTCGAAAGACAGCACATACCCCTCAGGCAGCTCGGGGCGCGAACTGTTCATGCCCGGCGGGTCGGCCTTGAAGTTGCAGAAGATGCACTTGGCGGTGCACCAGTTGGCGTAGTTGATGTTTCGATCGACCACGTACGTGCGGTAGGGCTCGGGGTGCAGGCGCTGGCTGACCGCAAACGCCCGCCGGCCGAGGTCGTGGATCGGGGCATCGAAATACATCGCCAGGGCATCGTCGGGGGACAGGCGGGACGCAGGTGCCGCGTGCTGAGCGCTGAGTGCCAGGGAGGAAGGCGATGCGCCATGAGTGATCAGTGATGAGGGGGGCATTCGTGGGTTACTCGCTTGCTTCAGGGCGCTGCTGTTCTTACTCACAGGATCCAGTGATATGCGTGAGGCCGCATTCTCATTTCTCACTTTCCTATCCGACCAGCTCCGGCACGTCTCCGATGATCCCTTCTTCCGAGGCCATGGCCAGGAACATGCGCATCCCGCGCAGGTAGGGCTCGTCCAGCCTGTACTTCATCCGGGAGGTCAGGTACTCCTCGGCCAGATGGTGCGGCCAGCCGCGGCGGGCGCCTTCCTCGACGGCCAGCTCCGCCGCCCGGGCAACGCCGCGGTCGCGGGCCTGCTGGAGTCGTTCCGCCAGGTCGGCGATCCGCGCTCCGGCCAGCCCCGCCCCGGCGCGAAGCTCATCGCCGGCCGTCGCGTGCCCGCCCGAGGCGGACGCCGCCCACACCGCGAACACGAAGGGCAGTCCGGTCCAGGCCTTCCACGCCCCGCCCAGGTCGATCTCGTGCTCGAACCCGTCCACCGGGGCGTTGATCACCTTGTCACCGATCAGCAGCACTGCCTCGCACGTGTCCAGCCCGCCGCAGGTCGACAGCGGAGCCAGCCGCAGCGGCCGGTGATACATCCGCGCCCAGATCAACTGGGCCAGCGCCACCGAGGTGTGCGAATCATCATCCACGTGCAGCACGCGAAGATGCTGCGGAGGGACGCGGGCGAACACGCGGACGGTCATGCTGTCGCCATCGCAGGCGATGCCCGCATCGCTGACCCGCCGCCAGGGGCCCGAAGCCCTGCCACCCTGCCTGGCCAGGTCGACCACGGGAATCAGCGCTGCATCAACCTCGCCGTGCCGCAACATGGCCGGCAGAGCCGATGGCACGTCGTAGTGCAGGCTGAAGCCTCGACCGGCGTCGAGCCCTTCGATCAGCGGCCGGGCGTTGAGGTAGGAGACCACCCCCAGCGTGTACTGCTCATGGGTACTCATGCGGGCGATTATAGCGGTGACGGCGGGGGGCCGACAGTTCGCCGCCGGGCTTCAAAAGTTTTGAAAACAGGCGGGCCTGGGCTACGCTGAACCAGCAGCAGGGGCGCCCGCACGGCCGCATGCGGGACGCCTCACGGAGCCTCCGACGCATCCATGCCCAGTGCCCAGACCGATCATCCCGAAATGGCCGAACGCGCAGCCCCTCCCCGCGGGCTGTCCAGGCTCTTCGCGCCGGTGGATATCCTGCCGCTGGTGTACTTTCGCGTGCTGTTCGGCGTGGTCATGGCCGTCGAGGCGTGGCGCTACCTGTCCTACGGCTGGGTGGGCCGCTACTTCGTCGAGCCGGAGCACCACTTCACCTACTTCGGATTCGACTGGATCAGGCCCTGGACCGGCGAGGGGATGTACTGGCACTACCGGGTGATGGGCGTGCTGGCGGTGATGATCGCCGTGGGGCTGTGGTACCGCGCGGCCGCGGCGCTGTTCTTCCTGGCCTTCACCTATACGTTTTTTCTCGAAGAGTCAATATACCTCAATCACCTCTACCTGGTCTGCCTGCTGTCGTTCCTGCTGGTATTCCTGCCGGCCCATCGATCCACATCGGTGGATGCGGCCCTGCATCCGGGGCTGCGGTCGGCCACCGTGCCGGCCTGGACGTTGTGGCTGCTGCGCTTCCAGCTCGGCGTGGTGTACTTCTTCGGCGGCATCGCCAAGCTCAACGCCGACTGGCTGCGCGGCGAGCCCATGCGCTCCTGGCTGGCGAGTCGGGCCGATTTCCGCATCATTGGCCCCTACGTCCATTCCGAGTGGCTGGTGGCGTTCTTCGTTTATGGCGGGCTGCTGCTGGACCTGTTCATCGTGCCGCTGCTGATGTGGCGGCGGACGCGCTGGCCGGCGGTCGTGGCCGCGGCCGCATTCCATCTCATCAACGCCCGGATCTTTCAGATCGGGATCTTCCCCTGGTTGATGCTGGCGGCGACACCGCTGTTCTTTCCCTCAAGCTGGTGGCGGAGGATGATGGCGGATCGGCGGGCGCCCGCGGCGCCGATGCCAGTGCCGGCG
>CAYVVX010000508.1:0-4583 GCA_964455315.1 uncultured Planctomycetales bacterium
GCCGAGCTGGCCCGGGCGGGTTCAAAACCAGCCGGGGCGCCTCCCGGGTCTGCGGCCGCTGACCAGGCCGCCGATCCAAACCATACCGGGGCGCCTCCCGGCTCCATGGTTGTCCCGGACCCGGTTCAGGCCAGCGCCTGTGAGCCGTACCGGGAGGTGATCCTGGCCAAGCTGGAGCAAGGTCTGACCGCCCAGCGGATCTGGCAGGACCTGGCGGCCGAGCACGGCTTCCCCGCCTTGTATCACAGCGTGCGGCGGTATGTGCAGAAGTTGAACCGGGCATCGCCGCTGCCCTTCCGGCGGATGGAATGTGCGCCGGGTGCGGAAGCCCAGGTGGACTTCGGCCAGGGTGCCGCGGTGATCGATGCGGACGGCAAACGCAGACGGCCGCATGTCTTCCGCATCATCCTGAGCCACTCGCGGAAAGCCTACAGCGAGGTGGTCTGGCGGCAGACCACGGAAGACTTCATCCGGGCCCTGGAGAATGCCTTCTGGCACTTCGGCGGCGTGCCTCGGACGCTGGTCATCGACAACCTGAAGGCCGCGGTCAGCAAGGCCGACTGGTACGATCCCGACCTCAATCCGAAGATCTGCGACTTCTGCCGGCACTACGGCACGGTGATCCTGCCCGCCCGCCCGAGAATGCCCCGTCACAAGGGAAAAATCGAAGGCGGCGTGAAGTACGTCCAGTCGAATGCCCTCAAGGGCAAGACCTTCGCGAGCCTCGCCGACCAGAACCGCTATCTGCTCGAATGGGAGCGGACGGTGGCCGACACCCGCATTCACGGCACCACGCAGAAGCAGGTCAAGTGATCGCGCATAAATAAAGTAAACGATTCAGTCTATCTTGCGTCCGTATCAATCGTGTAGTTCCATTCCCCATGAAAGGCGGCCGGTGTCAGGCGCACTCGTTCCAGTTGCTCGGGCGTCACGACTTCCTGGGTAGGATACGAACGCTCGTCCAGTTCGGCTCGGATCTGCAGCCCGGCGGTAGTCCTGGTGTTGCCGATCAACTGCACGATGGCCGCATAGCTGGTCAAAGGGCGCCCGCGCCAGTTCTGCGTGATGTGGCAGAACATGCGATGCTCAATCTTGTTCCACTTGCTCGTGCCGGGCGGAAAGTGGCAGACGCTCAGACGAAGTCCCAGGTCATCGGCCAGTTCCTGCAGGGCCACCTTCCACAGTCGTGTCCGGCTGCTGTTGCTGCCGCCGCAGTCGGCCGTGATCAGCAGCTCTTTGGCCTGCGGATAGCGCTTGCGGCCCATCTTCATCCACCACCGCTTGATGCTCGCGGCTGCAAATCGGGCCGTGTCGTGATCGATGCCCACGCTCACCCAACCTTCGTTGCGGGTGAGATCATACACTCCATACGGAATCGCCTTCTTCATCTTCGGGTCGGGGAAGTCGTGCGTGCGGACTTCCTCCGGCCTGCCGCGGGGCTGCCATTCACGCCCGACATTCTTGAAATCGCCCACCAACTCCTTCTTTTTCGTGTCGATCGAGATGGCCGGCTGGCCTCGCTTCTGGAACCGTATCACTTGCTCGTTAATGTAGGCGAACTGGGCATCGCGATCCGGATGAGACTCGCCCTCGCGCGTCTTGCGGTTGGCCTGCAAGCTGAACTCCTGGGCCTTCAATTCCTTGGCCACCGACCGCGGGCTCACCTGGAAGCCCTGGTGTCTCAATTCGGTCGCCAGCTTGTAGGTACTCTTGCACGTCCAACGCAAGGGAGCTTCCGGGTCGCCGCGAACAGTCGGCTCGACCAGACGTTCCAGGGCTTTGGGCAACTCCGGCTGCTGGTCGCGCAAACGTTTCCGCCCGCCGCCCGACCGGCGGACGCGCTCCGCCGGCAGCACCGCGCCGCCCAACTCGGCCGCATCCAGCTCCCGGAGACCTTTGTTCACCGTCGCCGACGACATCCCGGTGGCCGCCAGCACCGTCGCGATGCCCCCGCGCCCCAGCGAGCGCGCCTCCGTCGCCGCCCACAAACGCCGGGACCGCTCGTTGAGCGCCGGATTCAGCGCTGCATACTTGCCCTTCACCCATTCCACAATGCTTTCATCTGGCATATCCTCATTAGCGGCAAACGAAAGTCGAAATGTTTAACTTATTTATGTGCGAGCCCATACTCAGCCTGCCGGAAGGACACACAATGCGGTGTGCTACCGGCCCAGATCATATTGACTCATGACGAAAGCCAACAGGCCCTTCCGCTCCAGTCGATCGAGCGGTGCTCGGAAGGTGACCTGGACCACACCCGGGTGTCGGCCGATCTCAATTGCTCCGGTGATGGTCGCGCGGTTCATCACTTCGGGTACCGGTATATCGAGCAGCTCGCCGGCGCGCTTCAGGCCGTTGTTCGTCGCGGCGTTCAGGTCGGGCCCCGTGCCGACGACCGAGATGGGGGCGGTCTGTTCAAGGGCGCAGACGCCGGATTCCCTGGCGAGAGCCTCGGCCTGGCACCGCTCTTCGGTCGAGAGCGGACGGGCCAGAAACGGCAGGTCCTCCACCACCGGGAGCAGAATCGGGCCGTCGATATTCAGTCCCTTCATCACGTGCACCTGGAGGGTCACCGTGCCGGAAACGTCGCAGGTATGCCCCGCGATCTCCCCATCGCCCTGCATCGCGTGCATGTCGCCCAGGTAGACGCCTCCGCCGGGCACCTTCACCGGGCAGATCAGGATGGCGCCGGCGCGAACGGCGTCGATGTCCATGTGCCCATCAGTGCGGCTTTTCAATTGTTCGGCGGTGAGGGCGTATTCGTGGGGGGCACCGACGAGAAACGATCCGAAGTCGCCGGCGTTGTGAGAGTCCGGGATGCGGACGGCGGGAGTGGTCCCCAACTGTCCGAGGAACGGCCGCAGTCGGGCGACGACACCGACCAGATCGTGCGGTGCGAAGGTGAGGATCGAGTTCTGTACCGAGTTGCGCGGCAGCGCCGCCTGACGATTCGCGTCTCGGGCAATCTCCTCCGCCTTCGCCCGATCGACCGTCACGCCGAGGCGGCGGTTGGCATCGAACCGGATGGTGTAGCCGTTGGTGAACCGGAATGGGGCGGCTTCTGCTCCGCACTTTGCGCACCGCACAGCGGACTCGCCGATGCCCTGGATGATGGTCTCGGGGTAGAGCGTGCCGCAGCCGGCACATAATCCCGCGACGTACGGATCGCCCAGGTAACGCCCATCGATCGGCCGGCCGTTCCCGGAGGAGGTGGCGACCGACGTGACCGCAACGGTTTTGATGCGGATCGCGATGGCGTCGCCGGGCTCTGCTCCATCCACCGCCACCGGTTGCGTGACTTCGTGACCGCCGCGGATGGCGGGCGTGATCATGGGGCCCCAGCATCCCGGCGCGGTGTTGGCCATGATATGCCCCCCGTCCCTTACCGGACCCAACATGGGGCGGTCAGGATCCAGCAGGCCGTCCGTGTACCGATCCACGATGACCGTCTCGTGAGGAGTCGATTGATCGGTTCTCTGACCCACGGTCGTCGCACGTTCGTTCCGAGCCTGCGTGGTCATAGCGTCAGTCTCCTGAGATCGATGCCTGTCCCGGCCGGGCTGGAACTAGCCCTGAGGTCGCTTGATCTTGTCCGGATCGCCCAGTTCGTTCAGCAGCTCAAACAGCGGTTCGCGACCCGCTTCCCGCGAGGTGAAGAAGTTGAACAGGAGCACGCCGTCGACGCCGTCCTGCCACAGTTCCCGTGCGATCCGTCGAAATACCTCCGGATCCCGGTCGACTTCGATCGATCCGTAGAGCGGGATGTCAGGCATGAGTTTCCGATACTGGCTGATTGGCAGGCGGAAATCGTTGCGCAGGTAGTGCGAGACGGTAATCAGATCGAGGAGCCCTTCCCTGACCCACGTGGCCGGGTCCAGACCGATCGCGAGGCCCTGCTCCGGCTTGGCCAGCACGCGGGCGGAAAGCAGCAGCGGCCGGCCCCGCTCGCGCCCGACCTCGTTGGTCATCTTCCGGACTTCCCGCACGAAGGCGGTCATGGTCCCGGTATGTTCCCTGCCCTCGTCCTGCGGGAAATAGATCGGGAAGCGCTGAAAGTCGAGGTCAAGCCCGTCGATGGGGTAGCGCTCGCAGCACTCCCGGAGCTCGGCCAGCCGCAGGGCGCGGACTTCGGGCACGGCGAAGTTCAGCGCGCCCGGGAACCAGCTCGCGACAACCGGATGCACCGGGCGCTCCTTGCTTCCCCCGATGATGTCCATGAACACGTCCGTGACCTTGTCGCCCAGCTTTCCGACGCGCCATTCAGGGTGGCTGTGCCAGAACGGGGTCAGGATCGTGCTGTCCGGCTCGTGCACGTTGTGGATCTCGTTGAGCCGAAACGTGATGAACACTTCGAGCCCTTTCTCCCGCGCGCGGTCGATCACCACGCCCAGCGGATCGTGGCCCTGCTCAACGAATCCCCGCAGGTTGACGATTCCCCGTTCCAGCGAACCGGGCTTCTCGAGGGCGATCTTTCGGGTCTCCGCCATCTGTTCTCTGGTCAGCCCGTCACCGATCATCGGGGTGACCTTGCTGGGGTAGCTCATCGGCATGCCGAAGTTCGGGCAGACGAAGAACGTCGTGAT
>CAYVVX010000509.1:0-4578 GCA_964455315.1 uncultured Planctomycetales bacterium
GGCGGCGTTGAGCCGTAAAGAGGATCGAGTCGCGGCGGTGCCCGGGAGGGGCTGGAACGATGCAGCGATGGTGGATGGTTTCCCTGGTGGCGTTGTCGTCGTGCCTGCCGCCGGCCGGTGCCATCGTGGTACAACTCGCGCCCACGGCCGATAACACGCTGTACGAAAGCGAGCCCGGCAACCTGAGCAACGGCTCGGGACAGTACCTCTTCGCCGGCACTACCGAAGGCGGATTCCTGCGCCGCGGGCTGATCCGGTTCGACATCGCGTCCGCGGTTCCGGCCGGCGCGACCATCCTGAGCGCCGAGCTGCGCCTGCACATGTCGCGCACGCCGACCGCCTCTGAAATGGTCGGGCTTCATCGCGTCCTCGCCGATTGGGGCGAGGGCACATCCCGGGCTTTCGGCCAGGAGGGCGGCGGGGCGCCGGCCACCCCCGGTGACGCCACCTGGCAGCACGCCTTCTACCCCATCGGTCCCTGGTCCACCCCCGGCGGGCATTTTGATCTCGACCCCAGCGCCACCCGGATCGTTACCGGCATCGGCGACTACACCTGGAGCGGCCCGCAACTGGCGATGGATACGCAGTCCTGGCTTGACGCCCCGGCCGGTGACTTCGGCTGGCTTCTGCTGGGCGACGAGACGCTGGTGGGCACGGCCAAGCGTTTCGACAGCCGCGAACACGCCAACCCCCAGGTTCGCCCGGTGCTGACCGTCGATTACGTGATTCCTGAGCCGAGTTCGATCGTCGCGCTCATGGTCCTGTGGGCGCTGGGATCACTGCGTCGCCTGAATCAGCAAGATTCTTGCATTCCCCATGCAAGAAGACACCTGGAGGAGCGTTAGTATTCTCAGCAAAGGTTGGTCGGCGGCGGATCGCGGCCGTCGGGCTTCCATACGGGCTCGGAAAGGTCTCACAGCTTTCACGACATGCGGAGGGGCTTGATCGACTGGGCGGGGTGGCACCGTTGGTGGTTGCGCTCCGCGCGGTCGACCCCGGTGATCGCGTGGAGAGAGGAATCGTCCTGAACGCGGGAGCGGATGGGCATGGGTACATTTCAGGAACTGGTCCGCCGTGCGGGCGGCGAAGTCATCGCAGACAGCGGCCCTTCGACCCGGCGGGCCCTGCTGTTGGGCTCCTGGCTGGCGGGCGCGCTGAGCAGCAGGCGGGCACTGGCCGACGACCTGCCGTTCTCGCCGGAGCGCTGGCTGGTCGGGCGTCTGACCATGGGGCTGACCACCGAGGAGCTGACCCTGGCCGAGACGCTCGGCTACGACGACTACCTCGAGTATCACCTCGCCCACGAGAGCATTGACGACTCGGCGATGGGTCCGCGGCTGGCCCACCTGACCACGCTGACCGCCCAGCCCTACGAGTTGATCAGCCTGACCGGCGGGCAGGTCCGCAACGAACTCATCGAAGCCGTGATCCTCCGGGCCGTGTACAGCAAGCGGCAGCTCTTCGAGCGGATGGTCGAGTTCTGGACCGACCACTTCAACATCGACATCTTCAACGGCATCGACAGCCAGCTCAAGACCATCGACGACCGCGACGTGATCCGGGCCCACGCCCTGGGCAGCTTCGGCAATCTGGTGGACGCCAGCGCCCACAGCCCGGCGATGCTCTTCTACCTGGACAACGCGACCAACATCGTGGGCCGCCCCAACGAGAACTACGCCCGCGAGTTGATGGAGCTGCACACGCTGGGCGTGACCGGCGGCTACACCCAGCAGGATGTCGAGGAGGTCGCCCGCTGCTTCACCGGCTGGACTTACTACGGGGCGACGGTGCAACCGGTCACGAACCGGTGGACCTTTCGCTACAACGGCACCCTGCATGACAACCTCGCCAAGACGGTGCTGGGTCAGGCGATTCCCGCCGGCGGCGGGATCAACGACGCGCTGACCGTGCTGAACATCCTGGTCAACCATGCCAGCACCGCGCAGTTCATCGCCCGCAAGCTGTGCCGCTGGTTCTGGAGCTACGATCCACCGCAGGCGCTCATCGACGCGGTCGCGAACACCTGTACCACCACCGGCGGCGACATCCGCCAGATGGTCCGAACCTTGTTCACCACCCTCGACCCGGCCACCGCGCCGCTGAAGTACAAGCGGCCGTTTCACCTGTTCTGCGGGGCGATGCGGGCGACCGCGACCAGCATCACCACCACCAGCGCGTTGCGGACGCAGTTGATCGGCGCGGGGCACCTGCCGTTCTCCTGGGTTCCGCCCGACGGCTACCCGGATACGCTGGAAGCCTGGGTGGGGCTGATCCTGCCGCGCTGGAACTTCGGGGCGTCGCTGACCAACGGGAACATCGCCGGCTCCAGCGTGGATACCAACGGTTTCCTGGGCAGCGCCACGACCGCCGACGCGATCGTGGACGTGATCGACGACAAGCTGTTCGGCGGGGCCATGGACTCGGCCGAGAAGACCCGCATTCGTGACTACCTGTTGCCCGATCCGCCGACCACGCAGCGAAAGCGCGACGCGATCGGTTTGGCCATTGGGTCGCCCGGCTATCAGTGGTATTGAGAGTCTGACGGGAAGGCGTTTTGCCGAGGTGTATCATGGCTGACCAGGGTGCGTGTGGGTGTGCCGAGTATCGTTCGCTGTCGCGGCGGCAGTTTCTCGCGGCCAGCGGAGGAGCGCTGGCGGCGGCGGGCTCGACCGCCTGGCTGCCGAGGGTGGTGCTGGCCCAGGATGAGTGCACCGACCGCGACATCATCGTGTCCATCTTCCTCCGCGGGGCCAGCGACGGGTTGACCATGTGCGTCCCGCACGCCGAGGACGCCTACTACACCGCCCGGCCGGTGCTCAATGTCCCGCGGCCCGACAGCGGTGATCCCAATGCGGCGATCGACCTCGACGGGTTCTTCGGATTCCCGCCTTCGATGGCCCCGCTGGTGACCGCGTACGGCGCCGGGCACCTGCTATGTGTCCACGCCTGCGGATCCACCGATCCTTCACGATCGCACTTTGACGCCCAGCGGTTCATGGAAGTCGGCAAGCCGGCCGACGCGACGCTGTTCACCGGCTGGCTGGGGCGGCACCTGGCGACGGCGCCCCCGCTGTCACCGAGCGCGTCATTGCGCGCCGTGGGCATCGGTTACGGGTTGCAGAGGACGCTGCAGTCGGCGCCGCTGGCGATTCCCATTCCCGACCTGGACAACTTCGGCCTCACCGGCAACGCCGGGACCATGCCGGCCCGCTCGCTGGCCATCGGCGACATGTATGCCCTGGTCGACGACCCGGTCCGCGCCGCCGCCCAGACCACCCAGGCGACCATCGACCTGCTCAACACCATCGACTTCGCCGGCTACGTGCCCGGCGGCGGGGCGGTCTATCCGTCCGGCAGTTTCGGCACCGCGATCAAGTCCACGGCCGCGTTGATCAAGTCCGATGTCGGCGTGGAAGCGATCGCCATTGACGTGGGCGGCTGGGACACCCACAACAACCAGGGCCCGCTGGCCGGGACCATGTCGACACTGATGAGCGCGCTGTCGTCAGGACTGGCGGCGTTCCACGCGGACATGTTCGCCGGCAACGGGCGCAACTTCGTGGTGGTGATCATGTCCGAGTTCGGCAGGCGTCTGCAGGAGAACTTCAGCCAGGGCACCGACCACGGGCACGGTAACGTGATGATGCTGCTGGGCAGCAGCATCGTCGGCGGGCGAGTGCTGTCGAACTGGCCGGGTTTGCAGCCCGAGCAGCTTTTCGAGCAGCGCGATCTGGAGGTGACCATCGACTTCCGCGACATCCTCGCCGAGGTGGTGCATCGCCGCCTGCGCAACCCCGCTCTGGATCTGGTGTTCCCGGACTACGTCCCGACCTTCCGCGGCGTGACCGCGGCCTGCCGCTCGGCCGACCTGGACATCGACGGCGATGTGGACGGCGACGACGTGGTCCTGTTCGCCGGTTGCGCCCATGGCGCGGGCATCCCGCACGACGGCAGCCTGACCTGCCAGGACGCTGACCTCGACGGCGATGGCGACGGTGATCAGGAAGACTTCGGCGCGCTCCAGCGTTGCATCAGCGGCCCGGGCGTCGCCCCGGAGTCGGGCTGTGCGGGGTGATCGCCGGCGGCCGGCAGAAAGTCTTCCCCCGGTAGCCAGAGTTCCTGCCATCCTCTCACCGGGGCAGTCCGAGTATTGTACAATTGAGCGCAGCATGGGGCCGGCTGCGCGGCGGTCTCGTTTCAGTCCGGGAGAGGGTGTCGTGATGAAAACCGTCCGGCCCGTGGCGGGGGTGGTGCTGCTGTTATCGGTGGTCGCGTACGGGCAGGGCCCGGCCGATCTCGATCGTGACGGGGATACCGATCTCGACGATTTCGCGGCCTTTCAGGTCTGCCTGAGCGGGCCGGACGAGCCGCAGGTGCTGGCGTCGTGCCAGGTCGCACGGCTGGATGATGATTCTGACGTGGATCAGGACGACTTCGACCTGCTGCAGGGCTGCCTCAGCGGTGCGGATGTGCCGGCCGCCGATCATTGCACCCCGCAGGGGTACGCTTACTTCCCGCGGGAAGCCCCGTGGTATCAGGATGTGTCCCGGGCTTCGGTCGATGCGCAATCAGCGCAGG
>CAYVVX010000510.1:0-4574 GCA_964455315.1 uncultured Planctomycetales bacterium
CCATGTCGCCCAAAAACTCATCGGAAGCGATGCCGGCCGGGATGGAAGTGACCATGACCTTCGGGGCCGATGGTTCGTTCACCATGACCATGTCGATGTCCGCCATGCCCGAACCGAGGACGCAGACCGGGAGCTATTCGGTGAGCGACGGCAGCATAACGCTCACCGTCGAGGGCCAGGGCGATGCCAAGACAGGCACACTCAGCTTCGAGGGGAACGACAAGGCGTCCATCGACATCGAGCAGGTGCGTATGGATCTGACCCGCATGTAGGCGTCCAAGCCCTCCGGCATCGGACGATCATCCGCCGCCGGATGGCACGCCGCTTGGGTTGCTGCCGTCGGCGTAGGCCTTCTCCGCGGAAAGAGCCAGCACGGCCGGCGCGACATAGGCGAGTTTGACGCCGCGCTTGAGCAGCCTTCGCCGGGACCATGACGCCGTGGCAGGGGCGGAGGGTGTCGCGGCCGGGATCTCCGGCGGCGGCTGGTGCGATTCACTCTCAACGGCCTGTTCTTCGATCGCTCCCCCGCACAGACGCTGCTCAAGCAACGCGCAGGTTTCCTCAAGCCGCCCCGTGGTCAGGCGGAAGCATTCCGCCCCGGCGACGATGCGGGCAAGTACGGGCAGGGCCTGATCCTCGAACGCGTGTCGATTGAACACGCACCCGGCCAGCTCCATCAGCGCCTGGGCCCGCGACATGGGTTCGAGACGCAATGGCTGATCCGCGCTGTACCGCGGAAACACGATGCAGCGCACCGGCGCCATGATTTCGGCGACGGGCCGGCCCGGCCGGAGCGGACGAATGTAGCCCACGCGGCCCTTGTGGGCCTTGACGTAGTCGTGCTGCCGGGCGAAGGGCAGTCCCAGACGATGCATGACCGGGAATGCCCCGGCCTTGATGCAGATGGCCTTGCGGAAGGGATGCAGGCCGGAAGTGTCCGGATCAATCAGGGCAAACTCGTCGCACAGGTAGTTCCAGCCGCGGGACATCAAGCCGGTGGTCAGGGTCGATTTTCCGCTGCCGGACTGCCCGGCAAAGATGAAGCCGTTGCCCTGATACGACAGCGACGCGGCATGAAGCTGCACGAACTGGGTTTGGGTTGCCATCACGCCCAGATTCACGGCCCACTCGACGTAGGGGAAGACCTCGTTGCGTCGCAGGCATTCGCCGATGCGCCGCTCGCCGCTCCAGACGCTGTAGCGGGGTCTCAGGTACGATCGCGTCGCGCGCACCTCGACCTGGATCTGCCCGTGGTCACCGCCGGGATCACATGCATCGGGATAGAGCGCGGTCAACTCGGCGGGCAGATCGTGCAGCTCGCTGCGTACGACCACCGTGATGCCATCCACCGTGAAGCGAAGGGTTGCAGGCGCGCGCATGTCAGGCCATCCCGTGATCGAGCAGGTTCAGCGAGGAGAACAACGCCAGCAGCTCCTCCGCATGATCGAGCATGGTCGTGAACGGTGTATCGTAGGCCCGGCCCACGTCGTCGGCGGCGCGGCGGAGGGTGGTCTGCCCGTCGCAGTGGTTCCAGATCGCCAGCGCGGTCTGATTCAGCCGGTACATCTTCCGCCGCCGGGTGTCGAACAGCACCGCCTCGCCATCGAGGGGATACACATGGATCTCCTCGCGCCGCGGCGGCAGGACGGGATCGTCGCAACGCCACGCGGGCAGCCCGGGCGGCCTGGCCTCGTCGATGCGGCACTGCATGTCTGACTGCGTCATCATAGGTTCCTGCGTGCAACTCGCCTGGCCGGTCATGCGGACTTCCTCGCGCCACGGTGCGACGGGAGGGAGAGGCACGCGATCATCGGCCTGACCCCGCGCGACAGCA
Organism: uncultured Planctomycetales bacterium; assembly: GCA_964455315.1. Classification (GTDB taxonomy): domain Bacteria; phylum Planctomycetota; class Phycisphaerae; order UBA1845; family PWPN01; genus CAYVVX01. The sequence continues at coordinate 1,835 of CAYVVX010000510.1, forward strand.
TGGCCGCCTGTCGCCAGCCCCAGTGGCGGCGCTCGTAGCCGTCACCGAGATGCTCGCGGCTGGGCATGGCCACCGCGATGAAGTACGCCAGCGTGAATCGCCAGCCGGGCGTGGTCAGCATGTTGACCAGAACGTGGGCCACCGGATGCTCGGCGTCGCGGGGTGCCTGCCACAGCGCCAGCCGGTCGCACCATGTCGTCGCCGTGTCGCGCAGGGCATGCGACAGCCATTCCGGGCAGAGGCTGCCGCACTCCCGCGCGGCGGCCTCGATACCTTTTCTGACCGGCAGGGCCAGTCGCCAGTCCCGGGCCGTAGCCAGGAAGTTCCCCCAGTCGACCCGATCCCGGTTCTGCGCGGCCCAGAGGTAGATGTCGCGCAGCCACACGATGCGGCGATTTCCGTGGATGGCGCTGTGTGCCGCCAGATGAATGAGCATGTCCTCGGTCGAGGGCACCAGGAGGTGAGCCGCGCCGATCGCAACCGGGCGGGCCCGTTCCCACAGGGCACAGTCAGGTACCGTCCGCGCGTAGCGCATGGGCCGGAAGGGTCGGACATGGAGGTCGATCTTCACCGGGTAGATCTGCCCGATGGCGTACTCGGTCTCGTAGTAGAACCGCGGGCAGAAATCCGGTCGAACCAGCGGCTCGCCGGGGATGGCGCCGATACGTTCCAGCACGGCCCGGGCTGCGGGAAGATCCTCCGCATGGATCAGGAGATCGAGATCCTCCATCGGTCGCTGGTCAGGCCGTTCGTAGAGTGTCAACTGGAGCGCCGCCCCTTTCAGGGCCATCACCGGGATGCCGGCGGCGTTCAATGCGGCCGTCACCTGCTCCAGCACGCGCATCATCCGGCGATTGCGCATGGCCAGCGGTGTCGCGGGCGCGCGGGGCACCCCGGGCGCGGGCCGGGTGGACGCACGCGCGGAGACTTCGGCCGCGGGGAGGGGCTTATCGGGCAGAAACACTCCCATAGGTCCGAGAATCGGCGAGCGCGATCCTGGACTTTAGTTGCACGGCATGCCGGGCCGCGACCATGAGGGAGAGGTAACCGGGAGCCGGTCCGATAATCGCCGCGGTGCTCAGGTGAGCGGGATAGTGAACCTTGCCCCAACCAGTGCGTTGAACTCATCCACCAGGCGAGGAACGTCCAGCGTGGTGAACCCTCCGCCCTCATAGACCGTCCGACCGTTGATGATGACACGGTTCGGCCGGGGAGCATGACAGAGCATCAGGGCCCCCAGCGGATCCTGGGCCACGGCCCCGGCGAAAGCGATGTCACGGGCGTCGTACAGCACCAGGTCCGCGGCCGCACCGGGCGCGATGCGACCGAGTTCCGGGCGGTGCAACAGGGCGGCGCCGCCGGTGGTGGCGAGGGTGAACGCCTCGGCTGGCGTCATCGCCCTGGGGTCACCGGCGCTGCGCTGAAGCAGCAGGGCCTGCCGTGCCTCCGCGAGGAGGTTGCCGCCGTCATTGCTGGCGCTGCCGTCGACGCCGATCCCGACCTTCACCCCCGCATCGATCATCTGCCGGACAGGCGACCGCCCGCTGGCCAGGCGCATGTTCGAGCAGGGGCAGTGAGCCACCCCGGTGCCGGTGGACGCCAGCAGGGCGATCTCGTCATCATCAAGGCACACGCAGTGAGCCAGGTATACGTCGCCGCCCAGCCACCCATGCTGATGCAGGTAAGCGATCGGGCGGACGCCGTAGCGTTCCAGGCAGTAGCGCTCCTCATCGAGCGTCTCGGCCGCATGAGTGTGGAGCAGGACGTTCCGCCCGCGGGCCAGGTCGCGGGTGGCGTCGAAAAGTTCCGGCGAAATCGAGAAGGGGGCGCAGGGGGCCAGGTCGATCCGCCGCATGGCCATCGGCCTGGGGTCGTGAAAGCGGTCGATGGCCCGGACGCAGTCGGCGAGGATCTCGTTCTCTCCCTGCGTGCACTCATCCGGCGGCAGCCCGCCGCCGGACTGGCCCATGCTCATGCTTCCGCGGCAGGCGTGGATGCGGATGCCCAGCGACTCGGCCGCCTCCAGCACCGCCTCGATGCGCACGTCCCGCTCGCGGGGGAACAAGTACATGTGGTCGCTGGTGGTGGTGCAGCCGCCGGTGATCAGCTCGGCGAGGCTGATGGTCGCGGCCAGTTTCAGCGTGTCGTAGGTCAGCTCCCGCCAGACGGGGTACTGGATAGTGAGCCACTCGAAAAGCGTGGCGTTCTGCACCGCGGGCATGCAGCGGGTCAGCGACTGGAACAGGTGATGGTGCGCGTTGATGAGCCCGGGGATGAGCAGGCGGTCTTGGCCGTTGATGATCTCGACCGGCCCGGCGGTCGGCCCGGCCAGGGCTTCGGAGGTGGGCCGGACCTCGGTGATGACGCCGTTGTCAAAGGTGACTGAGCTGTCGGGCAGGACCACGGCTGCCGTGCCTCGGCAGGTGACGACGGTGGCGTGGTCGATGCGGGTGCTCATGGGTGTGAGTGTAGCGCGAGGGCAGCGGCGGTGCCAGTCCGCGTCTTCTTGCGGGGGCGTGGAGCATCCTCTACCTTGGTCGCGTCTGATCAACCAACTCAGGAGCCGCCCCCATGTTCTCAAGCTCGCTCTGCCGATTCCTGGTGCTGGTCGCACTTCCTGTTTCGTCCATTCCGGTTCACGCGGCCGATATGCCCGCAAAGCCGCCCGACGAGCGCTGGAAGGACGCGCCGCACACCGATACAAACTTTCGTCGGGCGAAGTTCGACACCCTGGACGCCT